>JAKUPZ010000004.1:0-116850 GCA_022449765.1 Dehalococcoidia bacterium
CCGGCGCATAGCACCTTCGATACATTTACCCGGAGGTACATACAAAGTGAGATGTTCCGCGTCGTAAGGGGCGCCATAGTACCGGGGCAAACGCGAGTGGAGTCGTTCCAAGGCTCGCTCCTCCGAGTCATCCACGTCGATGTAACAGAATTTCGCTGGCTCCAAAGAAGCCGGATCCCGACCAAGGTCCACAGCATGGCTGGTGACGATCTCCCAATTGCGCTTGAATATCTCAGGAGTAGTCGTGCTTGAAGCTAGCCAGCCGCTCCCGATTCGTGCAGCGCGTTTCAACGCGGCCTCCACTCTGCCTCCGATCAAGATCGGAATCGGCCTGTCCTCAGGTCGAGGGGTCATCGACTCCGCCAGCGCATTGGGGATATTAGCCTCTCCACTATTACTCTGACCCCAGAAAGAACGGAGAGTCTCAACCGTTTCCACAAATCTACTGACACGGGTACGTGTTGGAATTCCACTAGCTTCATATTCCAGTGGTCGTCCTCCTAATGAAGCACCAACGACTAGCCGGCCGTCCGATAGATGATTGAGCGTCGAGAGCGACTTGGCAAGTGGAATCGGGTTGCGCAGGTTGAAAAGCAAAACGCTAGTACCGAGTTGCACCCGAGAAGTGCAAGAGGCTACAAAAGATAGTGTTGTCACCGCCTCGAGTATGTCGATACCTGGATGAAGAAGCCGATCTTCCACCCAGACGGAATCGAACCCAGAAGCCTCAGCATCAGCAGCAAAGGCCTTCATTTCTTCTGACGACGGGACATCTTCCCAGCCTACGTTGGGGAGATATATACCAAATTTAAGAGTAGGTCTCGGATTCATAGACAAAGCAAATTCCTTTTCCTATTTTAATGCCACGCTCGAATTTACATACTGAACCATTCTGAAGCCTGCTACGGAAGCTTTGGTTCAAGACCAGGAAGGTTTTTGTCAAAATATAATATTCTATTAGGCATTGTTTTTATTATTGTTTCCCTCAGAGATTGGGGAATACGAGTAGGCTTATACCTCAGGGCGTAGTACATAGGAAAGCTTTCGGCCACGTCTTCACGATTTGGATAATCTCTCGCATAAGTGGAAATAAAACTCCCATCTGCTTTCTGGGCTGCTTTCCATTTATCATTGTAGTGGTATGCGTCTAGTGATGTATGTGACGCTTCGTGAATAAACGCTTCTTCTAAATTACCAAGCGCCATGAATTTCAAACCCTGCTCATGGTGGATTAGCAGGTTATTGTTACCTCCACCAAAATTAGCATATCCATTGTGAAGCCAAATCGTATCAACATCTTGTAAAAGAAGCGTAGGCAATCGACCAATTGGAACAAGATACATAAGAGCTACCTCTCTAGCGGTTTTCTTGCTTACAAACTCAGGATTGACCTGAACTTCTATGGTTTTACCATTAGTAAAAGTTGCTTCAAACAAAAATGGAGTAAGAGTAATCCATCCGCTTCTACGATCAAACATTTTCCTTGGATTATCAGGTACTTCCGTTAAAGTTTCGAAATGAGTAGGGTCAGTTTCGTTTATAATTTCAGAAGTATTTGGAGTCCAAAGAGTACCTCTGAAAGGCGGGGCTGGATTGCCTGAGCACGAAATAGTAATCAGTAGCATTGTTGTTAGCACAGCGGTGAAACGAACCAAGGAAACACCTTATTTAAGCAAAGGAATGGGCTGCCGTAGACTCAATCGCTAAGCTACTCGCGCAGCATACGCAATGCTATAGCAAAAAATCGCATTTCGTCAGGTTCGCTTATATGTTTCTTTACCTAAAACCATGACCATCGCGGTACCGATAAGTAAAAGGACTACAACAGCTAAGAATGCGCTAGTGAAACTAACTGTGTCCGCAATCAGTCCTATAAATAATGGCCCCGCTGTTTGGCCCGCGCTTTGGGAAAAAGCCCAAACTCCAAGAAACGCACCTCTTTTATCCTCAGGAGCAAGATCCATGGCATAAGTTTGCACAGTACCTGTTCCGATCGCTTCAGCAAGCCCAAATATCAGAACAGCTGCTAACGCGCCTGTAAAACTCGATAGGTCTGACATAAGCCAGACCGAAAGCGCAGTAATTATTAATCCTATAATTAATGTTTTTTTTCGACCGTATCGATCGGCTGCAATACCAGATGGAATGGCCGCAAAGAGAGCTAATATTCCTGAAATTGCAATCAAATTGCCAACTTGAATTTCATCCAATCCAGCTACATCAGTTCCCTGTACTGGGAAGAAAGTACGGAAAACTCCAGTACCTCCAACCACCATACTGACTGCAAAGGTACCGATAGCCAATGCTAGAAATGCGCGATTTCTGAACATATTTAGATCAAGATTAGGAATCCATTTTCTCTTTCTCTTAGTGATGGTCTCTCCAGAACCTGCAGGCGTATGACGCTTTGTATGAGACTCGCGTATCCACCAAACAGTAACGATGATTACGGCCACTTTATTGATGGCAATGAAAAGGAAAACTGATGGCAACGATATTACAGTGGCTACTATCCCTGCGACTGCAGGGCCAGCAAGCAAGCCAATGCGAGAGGAAGTCTGCCTCAATGCGACGGCCCTTCCTCTGGAAGCAATCTCTGTTTCATCAGCTAGTAATGCATTTGAAGAAGTCAGCCAAACAGCAATCCCTGTTCCTCCTAAAATTTCGAGTAAGAAGAAAGGAAGGTAGGTTTCAGAAAAAAATTGACCTGTTAATGAAGTGATGTGGATAGCCGCGCCAAGAATAATAAACGGCTTTCGCCCAAATTTATCTGTTAAATACCCTGTAAGAGCACCCACAAAAGTTCGAGGGGCAGCGCTTACGGATGACGCTAAGGCGACAAGAAGGAATGAGTCGCTTACGGAATATGCAAATAATGGCCTTACCAGCCATAACCCGCCAGTTCCAAATCCCCAAAAGAAGAACATTAAAAAAACAGGTAATGTTCTGGGATTTAGAAGGTCCAATATGCCTTCTTTTTTCGTTTCCACGCGCATTTAGGCATCCTACACCTTCTAGAGTAAAATCGCAGAATGAGTAAAGATTTACAGTTAATTGGAAATGAAATATTGAGCTTTGACAGCGTCATGTCAACCATGGATATTGCCTGGGAACATTACGAACTAGGCAAAGAGCATGGCCTAGTTATATTGGCAAAGCGCCAAACCCAAGGTAGGGGCCGATTCTCGCGACGGTGGGTAACTGGTTACGACGAAACATTATCAATGTCTGTTCTTCTTAACCCCCCCTTAGATCTACTGCCTTTCATACCGATTGCTGCCAATTTGGCTATATCTGACACTCTAAACGATCTTGCAAACGTTGAATGTCTGTACAAATGGCCTAACGATGTCTTGGTTTCAACAAGAAAAATTTCTGGAGTATTACTCGAAAGTCGCGTATCTACAGACGGGGTATGCGCGGCTGTTATTGGCATTGGAGCAAACATTAACTTGGATGTCAGTGCATATTCCGAACTGTCAGACTCAGCAACAAGTTTGTATGCCTTAACCAATCAAATTGTTGATATGCGAATGGTAGAGAAACGAGTTATCCAAAATTTGCAAAACAGGTATGCAGAGGCTAGTTCCAATCCAGCATACACCCTAGCAAAATGGTCTGCGAGCTTAGCTACTCTCGGTAAAGAAATAGTAGTGCATCAAAGGTCGGGTGCAATTTCAGGAATAGCAGAAGGAATTGACAACCGAGGAAGGTTGATCCTCCGTCTGCCTTCAGGTAAGGCTGCTATCCTTGAAGAAGGAGATGTAACTCTGTCAGCGTAACTCTATCAGGTACAATAGACTAAAGAGCGATATCAAGAGAATTAAATGAACCTCCCTCCTAATAGTTCCCAACAGCAACAACGATTAGTTTCAGACATAAATATTCGTCTCAGGAAATTTTTTGAACGAAGAGGGTATGAACTTTTCTCTACATCAATGCTTGAGCGAACAGACTTGTATTTAAAAAAGTCAGGAGGAGAGCTTGCTTCACGCATGTATTCATTTACTGATCCTAGTGGTGCTGAAGTAAGCATGAGGCCTGAATTTACATCCTCTGTGGTTAAAAATTATGTCAGCGGCCTCCTCAAAGGCCCATTACCTCAAAGATGGACCTACTCTGGCTCTGTGTTTCGCTATGAACCGGGATTTTCCGGGGAATTTCAGCAAATTGGAGCAGAACTGCTTGGGGCAGGTAGCTCTGATGCAGATGCTGAAATTGTTGCCATGGCATCGCAAAGCCTCTCTACCATCGGTATTCGTGGGCATAAGATACGCATTGGTCACATGGGAGTGGTCTCTGAAATGCTTGAATGTTTAGGGCTTTCAAAACGAGCAGGCGTCTTCCTTTTACGTAACATTCCACAACTTCGAACTGGTGAGGCAGGATTAGCTCAAATACGTGAAAGTGCTAGTCGTTTTGGACTATTAAGTTCTGGTAATAATTCAGATCTTGCACGAATCACGCGCGAAATGCCGCAACAAGATGTCATACAAATGATAAAAGGTTTTATTGGAGATGGAATGCACGGCGCTTTGGGACAGCGAACTTCTGAAGAAATAATTTCCAGGTACTTGGAGAAATTGCGAGAAGAAGGTCAGGCTGAATTTTTTGATATAGCGATTGAGTTATGCAAGGAATTAATAGCACTTGCAGGGCCTCCACTTGTTGCTAGGAAGAAACTGACAAAGCTCGCAAAAGCATATTCAATTCCCGAAAATGTTTTCGATCCAATCGATTCATTCTTTGACTCACTGGGGCATTATGACATGAAAAATGTCCCTCTTATTTTAGACCTAGCCTCTGCGCGAGGGATTGCATATTACACTGGAATCATTTTCGATATTGAAAACCCGCGGATTAAGATCGGCCGTTCAATAGGTGGGGGAGGTCGATATGATGGGTTGATTGAAGCATTGGGAGGGAAAAAATCATTACCAGCAATGGGTTTTGCATTAAATTTGGAGCAAGTAGCCAATTTGCTCCCCAAGGACTATGACCTAGATTTAGAAGAAACTCCCGCAAAAATACTCGTCACCGCGCAAGAAACTGCAATGAGCGAAGCTGTCGCTACAGCAGAGAGATTGCGGGCACAAGGGTTTTTTGCTGAAATCGACCTTGAGTGCAAAGATGATGCTAGCGCTGCAAAATATGCAAAGCAGCGTGATATTCAAACTATTATGAGGGTAGGGCAGGATGGCCAAGTCAATGAGCAATTTATCTAGCTCTGCATCTGAAATTTTACGTTTGGTAATACCGAGTGATGGAGCAATGTACCAAGAAACTTTAGATTTCTTAGCCGAATGCGACATGCACGTTCGCAGGCCAAGTGCTCGTGGCTACACTGGCAAGTTAACGTCGATATCTTCAGTGGAAATTGTCTTTCAACGGACCGCAGATATTTCGAGCAGGGTAGAAGCAGGTGACGCAGATATAGGAATTGTTGGGTATGACCGCTTTGCTGAAAGCCGTATTGATGATAGTGACGCAGCAGTGGTAATTCCCAATTTAGGCTTTGGCAAATGCGCATTAGTTGTAGCGGTCCCTGAGAGTTGGGTCGATGTTGAATCCATGTCTGACTTAGCAGACTTAGCTGTGATATTCCAAGAAACCAATAGAGAATTGCGTGTGGCTACAAAGTATCCTTCATTGACACGTAAATTCCTCTACCGACATGACGTTAATT
Organism: Dehalococcoidia bacterium; assembly: GCA_022449765.1. Classification (NCBI taxonomy): domain Bacteria; kingdom Bacillati; phylum Chloroflexota; class Dehalococcoidia; species Dehalococcoidia bacterium. The sequence continues at coordinate 5,687 of JAKUPZ010000004.1, forward strand.
ATTTTTTGCTATCAGTTTTATCAGGAACAGTAGAACCTGCTCCAAGTATGGGCTACGCAGATTTCATAGTTGATTTGACTGCTAGTGGTCAGACTTTGCGCGAAAATCATTTAAAGCAAGTCGCTGATGGAACTGTAGTTCAATCAGAGGGAGCTTTAATTGCAAATCGGCGATTATTAAGTCAATCAGATAAAAAAACAGAGCTTTTCCAAGAAATAATTAAACGTATTGAAGCACAGAGACTGGTATAGCTAATGAGAATCGTTGAAAATTTCGCTACTAGCCTTCGAGAATTGGAGCGTTACCCAAGTCAGGAAGATCCTAATCTTCCGTCTCACGTACTTGATAGACTTGCGACAATATTTGGAGAAGCTATCTCTGCAACTGAAGCGGTATGGCGAATTATTGCAGATATCCGACTCCATGGGGACCAAGCAATTCTTGACTACACTAAGCGTATTGATGGAACTGAGCTAGTTAATCTAGACATACCGAGTGACACATGGGCTAGCGCTTCAGTTAATTTGAATGAAACTTTACGCGAGGCCTTATCGCTTTCATCGTCACGGATTTTTGATTTCCACCAAGCATGCCTGCCAAAAGATTGGTTTGATGGAAATTTGGGAGTAGGGCTCAAGCACGTTCCCATCGAAAGAGTTGGGATTTATATTCCTGGCGGCACTGCAACGTACCCATCTACAGTCCTGATGAGTGCAATACCGGCACGCGTAGCAGGGGTTAAAGAAATCATTCTATGTACCCCAAATCCGACCGATTCGGTTTTAACTGCTGCACTTAATGCAAAAGTAGATCAGGTATTTCAAATTGGAGGAGCGCAAGCTATCGCTGCAATGGCATTTGGCAGTGAAAGTATCCCACGGGTGGACAAGATTGTCGGGCCAGGGAATATTTTTGTCTCGATTGCAAAGCGGCTTGTATATGGGAGTGTAGACATTGATGGTCTCTATGGTCCTACAGAAACATTGATAATTGCCGATGATTCAGTGAATCCACAAATAATTGCTTCCGATTTACTAGCACAGGCAGAGCATGACGATCTTGCTACTCCAATACTTATAACTTTTTCACGCGCTATAGCTAACCTCGTTAATGATCACATTGAAGAACAGTCAGCAAATATGCCTAGGGAATCGATTATCAAAAATTCTTTGGCCAACCAAGGCGCTATTCATCTTGTTTCTGATGTATCTGAGGCTATTAAGCTATCCAATGTATTCGCGCCAGAGCACCTCAGTTTACTTATACGAGATGCAGAGAAATACATTCCGCAAATCGAAAATGCAGGTGGAATCTTCGTAGGGGAAAACAGCCCTGAAGTTTTAGGGGATTATGTGATTGGACCCAGTCATGTGATGCCAACTGGTGGTACTGCAAGATTTGCCTCTAACTTGGGAATTAATTCCTTTCTCAAGCAGATTCCTATAATGAATTTGTCATCTTCAACAATGCTGCAACTTGCACCCGCAGCTGTCGAAATAGCTGGCATAGAAGGTCTAAGTGCACATTCTGCCTCTGCTGCAATACGGATTGAAGGGATTGAAAGTACTTCCGACGAAAAGGGGCAATCGAGCTGATGTCAAATATCAATCCTTTAAATTATATTCACGATAGATGGCGTAGGCTTTCACCTTATGAAGCCGTAGATCCTCCGGAGAAATTGGCTGAAGCTGCAGGCATTCAAGAGAATGAAGTCATAAAGCTCAATGCTAATGAAAACCCTTATGGTCCTTCACCTCTGGTGCTAGAGGCTCTACGAGATCTTCCTAATGTCCACATTTACCCCGACCCAGCGCAAGTAGCCATGCGTAAAGCCATAGGGGATTACATTAAGGTTGATCCACATAATGTCGTAGTTGGCAATGGTAGTGATGAAATAATTGATCTGGTGTTCCGTGCAGTTCTATCGGACGGCGATGCAATTATTAATGCAGTGCCCACTTTTGGGATGTACCCAGTAACGGCCCAGATTTGTGGGGCTAATACTATTTCTATACCCAGGGGTTCTTCATTTGAAATACCTGTTCATGAAGTAATGGCATGTGCAAGCAAAGCCAAAATAATAGTAGTTGTATCCCCCAATAACCCAACAGGCAATTTAACTCCCCTTGCAGATATCGAGGTTTTACTTGACTCCGGCTCATTACTTGTATTGGATGAGGCATATGCAGAATTTAGTAATCAAACTGCTATGGGATTAATTAATAAGTATCCAAATTTAATTATCCTCCGAACATTGAGTAAATGGGGTGGGCTTGCTGGATTAAGGGTAGGGTATGGGGTAATGAATACTGCCCTGGCTGATGTTTTAATGAGAGGAAAGCCCCCTTATAACGTTTCACGTACTGCAGAAATTGCGCTATTGGCTTCATTAAAAGACCATGCGGTTTTGGATTCTAGGGCGCAAGTCATAATTGCGGAAAGAGATCGGTTGTACGAAACCTTGGAGAACTTACCCGGAGTAGACCCTCTCCCCTCACAAGCCAATTTCATCCTATGTCATATTGCTGAAGGTCGCGCAAAAATGGTATACGAAGGGCTCGCTCAAAAAGGCATAGCAGTGAGATACTATTCGGAAGGGCGCTTAGAAAATTACCTGCGCATTAGTGTAGGTACAACAGAGCAAACCAACAAGCTAATCGTAGCGCTGAAGACTTTAGTGTAGGTGTTATATGGAAGCCCGAAAAGGTAATTACAGTAGGACCACAGGCGAAACAGAGATTTCCGTTTCAATCAATTTAGATGGAACAGGAGAATCAAACATATCTTCTGGCAACGGCGTACTCGATCACATGATTAACCAGCTTACACGCCATGGGTTAATTGACATTGAACTCCAAGCAAAAGGCGACAGTGCTTTAACAGGCTGGCATCATACGGTTGAGGATTGTGGCATTGCATTAGGCAGGGCATTCTCCGACGCGCTATGCAACGGCGCAGGTATTAGACGAATGGGGCACGCATTGGTTCCTCTGGACGAAGCTCTCGCCCGGGTTGCCCTTGATTTAAGTGGACGCGGCTATGCTGCAGTTGACTTGGGTATAACAGGTACAAATATTGCTGATTTACCAGGCGATTTATTAAGGCATTTTCTTGAATCGTTTGCAGTAGAAGCACGCATGACATTACACATCAATGTATTAGAGGGAATCAACGCGCATCACCGAGCAGAAGCTGCATTCAAAGGATTGGCAAAAGCCTTACGTGATGCAACTGGGCGTGATGAAAGATCTGCAAATACGATACCAAGTACAAAAGGGTCGATCTCTTAAGTCGTTATCTCATCCAGAACAAAATCAAATGATTCTATGACCGTATTCGCAAGTAATTTTTCGCACATGTCAGTTACTTGAGACTCAGCAGATTGTTCATTAGAAGCTTGCAAATCGATAGCAATAAATTTCCCAACTCGCACGTTTTCAACAGATTTAAAGCCCAATGAATTTAATCCAGTCAATACAGCATTACCCTGAGGATCGTTCACGCTTTGCTTAAGCATAATCTTGATCGTTGCCCTGAATAACATTGTTACCCACTAGCCCCGCAGGTACTGCCCATGAATAAAGGTCCTTTATTAAGATGGTCATCCACAAATGCTTGCATACTTTCTTGGTCATCAACTTTCGTTTCCTGCAGCCAACCCCAAGAAGTCATCACGACCTCTCCTGAATCCAGTCCGTTATGAGGGTTTACAAGTAAACACCCCGGATACCCTGGCTGCTGTCGTGCAAAGTCTGCCAGTTTAACCGCATCTGCATCTGACAAACCATGATTAAAAATTACAGCTCCGTATTCAAGATTTCTAACGGCTTGCCCGTCAGAAATCTGTTTGTCATGTACACCCCAATCTGCTGCTAATTCCAATCTTGGTCCGGAGGTTGGAGGAGTCGTAGAATATGAAATAGATGATGTGTCAGATACAACACCGCCAGGCTGAATGGCAATTTGCGTACCTACTAGCTCTTTAACTACTACGTCTTGATTATCAGAGCCAGATCTAACTCCGCCACCTATAGATGGCAAAACAAGTCCTGCTATTAAAGCAATAGCAATAAGGCTACCACCTGCGGTATAGAGCCTACGTTTGCGAGTCTTTTTTGCCTCAGATCTAAGCCGTCGTTCATGTCTCGCTACAGTATTCCGAGACGGAAGTTTTGCTTTTTTAGGAACTCCTCGAGCAGTGGCGCCTTGATCAGTAGGTTCTTCTTCATGCTCTAGGCTCTCAATATTTTCTTCAAAATTATTTGTATCTTCAGCAGTCACGCAATGCTCCTAGGGCTAAAGGTCTAGCGGTGTACCTACAAGCCTCAAATAAGCTTCTAGATAGCGCTCTCGGGTTTTTTCTATTATTTCTGCAGGCAATGAAGGGGCAGGTGGTGTTCTATCCCAGTCTTTTTGTGTCAAAAGCCAGTCTCTGACGAATTGCTTATCAAAATTTGGTTGCGATTTCCCGGGATTATGCCCGGATGCGTCCCAAAATCGACTCGAATCTGGAGTTAATACTTCATCAATCAGGATAATTTGACCATCATGCATGCCAAATTCAAATTTAGTATCAGCAAGCATTATTCCCCGATCCAGTGCAATATCATGTGCTCGTTGGAACACCGCAAATGATAGCTCCTGTAATCTACTAGCAAGCTCAATTCCAACCATTTCACCTAACTCAGCAATTGTGACTGGCTCATCATGCCCTACTTCAGCTTTTGTAGTAGGAGTAAACATTAAATCTGGTAGCTTGCTTCCATCCTGCAACCCTGAAGGCATCTCAACCCCAAAAATAGTCCCGGTTGAATCATAATCAACTAACGCAGAGCCTGTTAGGTAAGCCCTTACAACGCATTCAGCGTCAATTCTCTCTGCTCTCTTCACAATTGTCGCCTGACGCGCGACTTCAACAGGAAGGTTTTTAATTAATTCATTATCTTTAAATCTATCTTGTACCTCCGGATCGTCAGCTAAGCCAATGAAATGGTTTGGAACAATATCCTCAGTTTGCTCAAACCAAAATTGTGACATCCGAGAAAGCACCCGTCCTTTGTCAGGAATGCCGTCCGGCAGAACAACATCAAAAGCAGATATCCTGTCAGTAGCCACCATAAGCAGCAATCCATCACCCAAGTCATAGGTGTCACGAACTTTCCCTCTATAAAGTCTGTCAGGTAACGGTGTTTCTAATAAAGGTTTCATATACATCCCATAATAAATTATTTATCTAAACCGACTCGTTCGTACAAAGCATCGACACATTGCGTATAAAAAGTATAGTCAAAAAGCTCCTCAAGTGAGGAAGGCTCAATGAGCTCTTTCACCTTAGTATCATTTTTAATTAATTCCCGAAAGTCAGCACCTTCGTCCCAAGTTTTTGCTGCATACGATTGCGCTAGTTTATAAGCTTCATCGCGCGACATACCAGCGTTTACCAGTGAAAGCATTACTCTCTGCGAAAAAAGTAAGCCGCGAGTCGATTCTATATTGGCAATCATACGATCGGGGAAAACCGTCATCCCCTGAACAATTCCAGTGAAGATGTTCAAAATATAATCTAAGGCCATGCAAGAATCAGGCAATATAATTCGCTCAGCTGAGGAGTGTGAAATATCGCGTTCATGCCATAAAGCGACATTTTCAAGCCCTGTAATTGAATTGCCTCGTATTAGCCTGGCAAGTCCGCAAACTCTTTCAGATAAATCTGGATTACGCTTATGTGGCATAGCTGACGATCCAGTTTGTCCTTCGCCAAATGGCTCTTCCACTTCGTGCACCTCAGTTCGCTGCAGGCCCCTTATCTCTGTAGCAAATTTCTCTAGTGAAGCCGCGATTACTGCTAGCGTCGTAAGAAAATAAGCATGACGATCTCTTTGTACAATTTGGTTCGATAATGGAGCGTAATCAATACCTAATGCATCACATGCAAACGACTCTATCTCTAGAGGTACTGTAGCATGCGTTCCAACTGCGCCTGAAATTTTACCTACGCTAATTTGTTTTGTCGCATGGATAAGCCGATCTCGATTGCGACGCATTTCATCCCACCACAAAGCTAATTTGAGGCCAAAGGTGGTAGGTTCAGCATGGACGCCATGTGTACGGCCCATCATTAGCGTGTATTTATGCTCTTTGGCCTGAATTTGAATGGCATCAATCAAAGCATCGACCCCGTCAAGCAGGATTTTCGCGGAATCTTTAAGTTGAAGTCCAGTGGCAGTGTCCCACACATCGTTTGAGGTAAGCCCTAAATGAACCCATCTTCCTTCAGGGCCTAAATTAGAGGTTATTGAATAGAGAAATGCAGTAACGTCGTGCTTAGTTTCAGCGAATTTTTCTTCCAGTTTCTTAGAATCCCAAGAGGCATTGCGTATTTTTTCTATATCCTGTTGGGGGATTGTTCCAAGCTTTGCCCAAGCCTCGCATACAGCTAGTTCTACAGCGAGCCATCGATCATATTTGCCATCGTCCGACCAAATACTTTTCATCGGTTCAAGTGCATAACGATCAATCATTTGTAATCTCCAATCGTTTTCTTTGCATAATCAATAATATCGTAGAAACTACCAAGTTTCTGATAGTTGATGGCATTGTCTGTACAAAATGTAACAAGCCAATCTCTTGCAAAGACATAGTCCGCACGCAGAGCAGGGCACGCATCTGAAGTACTATCGCCTGCATAGATTATCGTATCGCCTGAACCTTGGTATTGTTCTAACATTTTGCATTTACAATTGCCTGGCCACGCGAAACAGGATTTGTCTGCGTACGGGTACTTAAATGTCATTTCTGACTTTTCGAAATAGGTTTCTACCGAATGAATAGGAATATTAATGTCCTCAGAATCTAAAGCGGCAGTAATGTAAAAATCTAATCCATGGCTGGTTATTGCAATAGCAATATCATTGTTATTACAAAATTCGACCAACTCTTTAAATCCTGATCGAAGAGGCCTACTCTCTCGTACAAAGTTTTCAATAATGGTCTTACTTTGATCCAGTTGCAAAAATGCTAATTCTTGGTATTTCGCCAAGGATATTTCCCGGTCGGAATACCTATTACGAATTTCTTCCCATGGCACTACGCCTGGGAGCATTACATCAGGCTGAAAACGTTTGAATATCGATTGGCCAACATTTGCAGCAGCCACTGTATCGTCAAAGTCGCATAGGATAGTCAACAAGAGAATTAATTCCTTTAGCGCTGCCTAAGTCGCTCGCGATACTGTTCCACTTCTTCTCGAATTTCAGGGTATTTTATTCCTAAAATTTCAGCAGCAAGCAATGCGGCATTACGTGCACCCCAAGACCCTATCGCTACAGTTGCAACTGGGATGCCAGGAGGCATCTGCACAATAGAATAAAGCGCATCGACTCCCCCTCCCATTTCGCTTGAGGCAATAGGTACTCCGATAACGGGTAGCGTTGTATGAGAAGCAACCACACCAGGAAGTGCAGCTGCACCTCCTGCTGCGGCGACAAATACTTCAACCCCTTCTTTTTGAGCCGTCATAATATACTCTTCAACTTTTTTCGGGTTTCGATGTGCAGAGGCGACTATCAGATCTGCGTCAATTCCCAAATCGCCTAGTGTTTTTTTGGTATCTTCCATCACTGGTTGATCTGTAGCGCTCCCTACAATTATTCCTACTTTTGGCACGGGTACTCCTCTCAATTATTTAATAATTTTGTATTAATTAGAATTGTGCAATATCTGTGCGAAATTCTTTGCCGGTAAATTTAACAGAGCGCACTAATTTGTATGCACTAGCACGAGCTCCTTCCATTGTAGCTGCTTTTCCTATAGCAGTCAGGACTCTTCCTCCTGCGGTAGAGATCACTCCATCACGTAATTGAGTACCTGCATGGAAGATCATACCGTCATCGGATTTTTCATTAGAACCTTCAATTATATAACCTGTTTGATAAGTCCCCGGATAGCCACCTGATGCAATGACAACTCCTACTACGAAGTCATTTTCCCACCGTAATTGCAGATTTTCTAAGTTGCCGTCAAGAACAGCGTCGATTACGTCAATCAAGTCATTTTCAAGGCGAGGCAAGATAAATTCTGCCTCTGGGTCACCCAATCGCGCATTAAACTCAATAATTGAGGGACCTTGCTCTGTTAGCATCAAGCCTCCATATAAAACGCCAATATAAGGCGAACCGTCCAGAGCCAATTGGTCAATCACAGGCTGAATGCAAGTTTCTTTAATTTCCTGTTCAAGGTTATGACTCCACCAAGGTGGCGGGCTGTAGCCACCCATTCCACCAGTGTTTGGCCCTTCGTTACCGTCGTAAGCTCTTTTATAATCGCATGCGGCAACAAGTGAAGATGTATTTTTACCATCGCTAAAACAAAACACGCTTACTTCAGGCCCAGACAAACAATCTTCAATGACTACGCAATGCCCCGAGGACCCAAATATATTTTCAATCATCATATTGTGTAATGCCTCAAGAGCATCATCAATAGACTGAGCGACTACAACACCTTTGCCTGCTGCTAACCCATCTGCTTTTATTACTATAGGCGCGCCATGCTCGAGAACATATTCTCTAGCATCTGAATAGTTATCAAAAACCATAAATGGAGCAGTAGGAGCATTCGCTGCTCTCATTATCTCTTTAGAAAATGACTTGCTGCCTTCGATTCGAGCTGCTTTTTGAGAAGGACCAAAAATACGTAATCCTTCATCTTGAAAGCGATCAACTATCCCGTTAACCAATGGAATTTCCGGTCCTACTACGGTTAGATCTATATCGTTTTCTTTCGCGAATAAAATTAATTTATCGATATCATCGAGTGCAATTGGCACATTTATTGCTAATGCGCCCGTACCAGCATTACCAGGTGCTACAAAAATTTCTGGTTTTTTGGGGCTAATAGAAAGCTTCCAAACAATTGCATGCTCCCTCGCACCACTACCTACTACTAGCAAGCGCATCGATATGATCTTCTCTTAGTTCGTATGAATTTTATTTTCAAAAATTGGCTCCATAGTAGATAAGGCTATGTTCAAAGACTCTAAATTCAAAGGCTCCTGACTAATCGTGCTTTTTAGAAATTCGGTGATTGAGTTTTCGAGGCCAATATCCCAATTATCTCTGTAGGATATGGAATTTTCGTAAGTTTTAGGCGGTGAAATAAATCTACCGTCTTCGTCATAATAATTCCTTGGCTCATGAATGTGCTCTGCTACTCCATCGTAACGGTATAGACCGTCTGTGCAAGTCAAAAGCAAATCAAATTGGTACGGCACTGAATAGCTCACGAATATATTTACACGCGCTTTGTTCGCCATATCAAGGGTTATCATAGAGGTATCTGGGACGTCACCATTTCCTGAGAAATTTTCAGATTTAATGTTCCCATTTACGATTCCACCAAAAAGATGAATAGCCGCATTTATAAAATGTACTCCGGTTTGTTCAGCAACCCCATTCGTACTGAGCGTTGATCTCCAGTTCTTTATATATTTATCGGAGTATGCGAATCCATGCCCCATGCGAATAGCCATTTCTATAGGAGCCCCTAATCGGTTTTTTGTAACAATTTCTTTTATTTTCCTGAAAACTGGCGAATCAATAAATGAGTAATTTACTTTAATCCTCTGCTTTGCTTCTAGATTGAGATTTAACAAATACTTTGAGTTTTCGATGTTCGTAACAAGCGGCTTTTCAACCAAAATATATCCTGTGAATTTGGTTAATTTCTGTATGTATTCAACGTGCGATGGTGTAGGGCTTGCAATAATAATAGCGTTGCAAGAAAAGAGTGTTTGTAAATCATTGGTAACTCTAGGGTCTATGCCTTTGTAATCACGGTGATAGTAGATTTTTATATCTTCCACTAAATCGGATTTTTCCAAGATTTTTATGAGCCGAAGCGCGTGATTATCTTTACCAATAACGCCTACAGATAAGTTGTTATTTTTATGACGATTCATGAACAGCTCGTATTATTCGATTAAATATTCGTTTCTTCAAGCACATTTTGAATGAATAAGTTCGCGCCTGCAAAAAACATTTGACTTAGCCATTCTGGGTCACTCCAACGATCTACTGCATTTTCATCTGCTTGATCAGAAACATATTTGTAGCAAAAAAAATCTAGTTCATTAGCAAGGCTATATTTAGCTAGAGCATAAGCCTCCATATCTACCAAATCTGTATACAAAATATCTCCGTCAGTAACAAAGTTATCGCCGCTACCGCAGCTTAGTCCTGCCCTGCCCAGTTCTATAGTATCGATAGGATCAAATGGTGTTTGCCCTATTTTAAAGCCTAAGCTCCTTGCGTCCATGTCCCGTTGCTCTAATACCGTCACTTCATGCAGTCCAGAAATATTTTTATTGACCGCTCCTGCGGTCCCATAATTTATTAATGTTCTAGGAGAATGAATTTTTACTGCTTTCTGAACTCCAATCATTGCGTTCACTTTTCCCACACCTGTATAGCAAACATTCCAATCAGGAACGAGAGATTTAGGTAACTCTTGTTCTAGCGCAACCACTATAAGAGTATGTTCTTTAGTGAATTTAGTCGTCATATTGGGTTAAGGAAAAAATTGGGCAGTTGAGTGTGTCTTTGCCTTTCAAGTTTAAGAGCTCTACTACAACCGCGCAGCCGACGACTTGCGCGCCTTGTGACTCAATCAATTCCTTTGCGCAGCTTAATGTGCCGCCAGTGGCAAGTAAGTCATCCATCAAAACAACACGCGCGTCCTTCAAATCAGCATCTTGCTTGATGGAAAGCCCATCTATCCCGTATTCCAAGCTATATTTTCTAGATTCTAGTTGCCCGGGCAACTTACCAATCTTTCTAACCATGATTGAGCCTATATTCAATACGTCCGCGACAAGCGCAGAAAACAAAAACCCTCTCGCATCAATTCCGGCGATATAGTCAGGAGACCAATGTTCAATGGCAGTAGCTAGATTAGTTTTGGACCAAGACATCGCTTCGGGTGACTTTAACAATGGACTTATATCTCTGAATAATATTCCCGCTTCAGGAAAATCGGGGTAGCTAGCTACAAATTTATCAATGTCCACGTTCATTCCCATTCAATCGTACCAGGAGGTTTGCTAGTAATGTCGTACACCACACGGTTAACGCTTGGTACCTCATTCACAATACGATTAGAAATTCGTGCAAGCGTATCGTATGGAAGCCGTGCCCAATCAGCAGTCATGGCATCGTCACTTGTTACAGCACGTAGTGCTACCACATGCTGATACGTCCTTTGGTCTCCCATAACTCCTACTGTCCTAGTGTCTGTTAAGACTGCAAAACTTTGCCACAAATTTTCGTAGAGCCTGTCATTTTTTATTTCGTCCATAACGATCCAATCTGCCGCCCGGAGCGCCTCCAGTTTTGCAAAAGTGACATCACCAATCACGCGTATTGCTAACCCAGGTCCTGGAAAGGGCTGCCGGTTCAAAATAGTTGAAGGCAGGCCCAACTCGGCGCCGGCAAGCCTGACTTCGTCTTTGAACAAATATCGTAACGGCTCTACCAATTTCAGCTTCATTCGTTCAGGCAAACCGCCTACATTATGATGGGTTTTTATCTTATGGGCAGCAGTACTTTCAGATGTTTGGCTTTCGATAACATCCGGGTAAAGAGTTCCTTGTGCTAAGAAGTCTACTGAGCCCAAGGCTCCAGCTTGTTCCTCAAATATATTTATGAATTCAGCTCCAATAGTTTTTCGTTTTTCTTCAGGGTCCGCGATACCTGCTAACGCGGTTAAGAATCTTTCTTCTGCGTCTACATATATCAAATTCAACCCTAAACTATCTTGGAAAACTTGACGTACCCGCTCAGGCTCCTCACGCCGGAGCAGCCCGTTATTTACAAAAATACAAGTTAATTGATCTCCAATTGCCTCATGTACAAGCTTTGCAGTAACTGCAGAGTCCACTCCGCCTGATAGCGCACAAATTACTTTGCCACTACCTACTTGTTTTTTTATTCTTTCGATGGTTTCTGAGACGAAATTACCTGGTGTCCAATCGCCTGCAATATTACAGATCTTGTAGGCGAAGTTCCTTAAAACTTCAGTCCCTTGCGGAGTGTGAACAACTTCAGGGTGAAATTGAATGCCAAATATATTCGAATCATTGGCCATTGCTGCAACAGGTGAATTCTCGCTATACGCTATGGAATTAAATCCAGGAGGTAAATTGCTGATCCTGTCACCATGGCTCATCCAAACTGCTAGCTCTTCGTCCAAGTTTTCAAACAATGTACTAGGGTTATTTTTGTGTATGACTGCAAATCCGTATTCACGTTCAGTAGCAGGCGCCACCTCGCCACCTAATTGATGAGCAATGAGCTGCATCCCGTAGCAAATACCTAGTACTGGTACACCCATGTCAAATACCCAAGGTTGTGCCATAGGCGCATTGTCTTCGTATACCGAAGACGGCCCCCCTGAAAGAATAATGCCTTTTAAATTGAGATTGCTGATAGCCTCACGCGAAGCTTTAGGTGAAATCAGTTCACAGTAGACATTCTGTTCTCGAATCCTACGCGCAATTAAACGGCTGTATTGGGATCCAAAATCTACTACCGCTATAGCCTCCGGCATACGTATTGGTTCAGGAAATACAGGAGCACTACTAGACGTGCCTTCTCTCTCTTGAGCAATTTCAAGATAAGTCGAAACCTCAAGATCGCCAGTAGTTGCGACTCTATGAGTATCGCTAGATTCGTTTCTGGAGTTTTCTTTGTCGGGCATTTTGTTCTCGCTGAGCAACCTAAAAGTAGCATCGTCTAACATGTTGGTCAATTTCAAGTGATTAAGCCTTTATAATTGTTTGAGTGATATACTCGCTGCAACTTAAGAAGGCTTGATATGCCCCTTGTAGCTGACAACCCAAACAATCGGTCAATTGCTTCAATTTTATTACGCGAAGGTGGTGTAATAGCATACCCAACAGACACCGTCTACGGACTGGGTGCTTCGGTATTCAACTACTCTTCAATTTCGACAATGTTTGTAATAAAAGCTAGAAGTAGGGATCAGGCAGTTCCTGTCCTCATTGCTTCAGAAACGCAATTAGGCGAAGTTGCTATTGATATATCAAATGATGCATTGAAACTTGCCAAAGCTTTTTGGCCAGGCAAACTTACTCTCGTAATGAAGCGGCACCCAGATCTCCCGTCATTGATTACTGGAGGAGGAGATACTGTAGGTGTTAGATTACCGGACCATCCATGCCCGCAAGCATTAATTCAGGCCCTAGGCTCGCCTATTACTGGCACTAGTGCTAACCGCCACAACGGGCAGGAGCCTACTTCAGCCCAAGAGGTACAAAAGCAATTAGGCAATCGCCTAAGCTTGATACTTGACGGAGGGCCAAGCCCTAGCAATTTACCATCAACCATTATTGATACAACACAGACACCGCCAAAAGTGTTGCGAGCCGGGGTGCTCTCGATCGCAGAGATCCGGAAAGTGTGCGATGTCACGCAGTCTCATGCAGGTGGAGACGAGTAACATGAATCGTGATCGCTTATCTGAACTTTTATCATCTCACAGACCCCTAGTTGAACAAGCCCTCAAGGATAGCTTCGAAATTCCATCAGATCGAACTCTTGCGCTTTATCGAATGATGCATTTTCAACTTGGGTGGATCGACGAAAGCGGTGAACCTCAAATCAGTGACAATGAGCGTCTCTACGGATGCTTATGCCTAGAATCTGCTTATTTATTTGATTCGGATTTAGTGAAGAAAGCGCCTATAGCTGCAGCTATAGAATTGTTAAAGGAATCCATCCAAACCCACGAAGATATGCAAACAGCAAACCAATATAGGTATGGCCGAAGCGCAGTTTGGTGGCTTTGGGGCCCCGCGCAATCCATTAATGTCGGTGATGGTTTGCATGCACTCGCAAGACTAAGTTTGTTCACTGCTGAAAAGAGTTTACAAACTGAATCATTATTGGCAGCAGTGGGTTCGTTAGATTCGTCAGCACTCTCATATTATGAGGGTCAATATATTGATTTGGAACTACAAGAACGCATTGATGTCAGTGTAAAAGAGTATATGAAAATGGCGAAGGCGAAATACGGTTCTCTCTTGGGAGGTGCATTATCCTTAGGGGCAATTGCGTCAGGTGCCAAACAGGCTGAAGTCCAAATAATGCAAAAACTTGGAGAGGCAATAGGCGTAGCGTCTCTAGTATCTGAAGAAATTGAGGCCATTTGGAATCCTTCGCGACAATCAGGGCGAGCACTAAATAAGAGCAAGTTGTACCCCATTGTGGTAGGGCTAGAAGACGCTCCCTTGCCTCAAAAAAGAGAACTCGGGGGCTATTACTTCAAGCGGGTGATGGACATTGATGATTTAGCAGCAATTAAGGCGATCTTAGAGAGCCTTGGAGCTAAAGAAAAAACAGAGCTTTTTGTTGAAGAGCAAAAAATATATGCTAAAACCTTACTCCAGTCCTTAAATTTAAATTCAACAGCCACTGATCGTTGGAATGAACTTATAGAAAATCTGGTGGGGCAAAAGTGAGCAAAAAAACTATTCGGGACATTGATTGGCATGGGAAATGTGCATTTGTCAGAGCCGATTTTAATGTTCCTTTTGTGCATGGCTCAGGCGTAATTTCGGATGATACGCGAATACAAGAAGCAATTCCCACCATAGAGTATTTGCTCGAAAATGGAGCGTCTATAATTCTATGCTCACATCTTGGACGCCCAAACGGAAGAATAGACGAAGACCTACGGCTTAAGCCAATTGCTGAAAGGCTTGCCACACTGCTGGACAAAGAGATCAGGTACACATCTGATGAAGAGAATCAAACGTTAAATATCTCATCTATACGCCAGGGTGAAGTAGTGTTACTCGAAAACATTAGGTTTTCCCCACAAGAAGAAACGAATGATGGGCCGTTTGCAATGTCTTTAGCCAAAATGGCAGACGTTTTCGTCAATGATGCCTTTGGTACGGCCCACAGAGCACATGCTTCAACTGAAGGGATCGCGCATCATGTAACCGCAGTAGCAGGCCTCTTGATGGAGAAGGAATTGTCTTTTCTTGGCGCGGTTTTGAATGATCCTAAAAGACCATTAGCAGCTCTGTTTGGTGGTGCAAAAGTCAGTGACAAAATACAAATATTGGATAGGCTGCTTGGGCATGCCGATAACATATTAGTAGGTGGTGGCATGGCTGCGACTTTTCTTCATGCGCAGGGGTACAATGTTGGGGCATCTCTTTTAGAGAATGAGATGGTTGATTTTTGCGTGAACCTTTTAAATAAAGCGCATGAAGTTGGAACCCATATACATTTGCCTGTTGATGTTTTAACCGCAGATAAAATTGAAGCCAATGTAGAAACTACAATTGCTAATGTGACCGATATTCCTGCCAGCTCAATGATCCTAGACATCGGGCCGGCAACTGCAAACAATTATGTAAGAATTCTAAGCTCAATGAACACTGTTGTATGGAATGGGCCTATGGGTGTTTTTGAAGTCCCACCGTTCGATACTGGCACAAAAGAAATCGCTAATCACCTTTCCATGTCACATGCCGTTACAGTCATTGGAGGAGGTTCAACATCTGAGGCTGTTACTCATTTAGGGTTAGAAACTTGCATGTCTCATGTTTCAACTGGTGGAGGAGCGTCTCTTGAGTTTTTGGAAGGGAAAGTACTTCCTGGCGTGGCAGCGTTAGATGATATTTAGGAGAAAGATATGCGCGTTCCTATAGTAGCAGGTAATTGGAAAATGAATCCGAGTACACTTGATGAATCTTATGCGTTAGCACATGAAATAGTCTCTCAGGATACTGGCAATAGTAATACCATAAGCGTTATTTGCCCTCCATTTCCAACGCTAAAAACCGTCAAGGAATTATGCCAAAATTCATATGTCAAAATAGGTGCGCAGAATTTACATGCCGAATCGTCAGGAGCGTTTACTGGCGAAACCCCACCAGAAATGATTGCAGAACTCTGTGATTATGTAATTCTCGGGCACTCTGAAAGGCGTCAGTTATTTGCGGAGGATGACAAATTTATTGGCGCCAAAGTTAGTAAATCACTTGAACTTGGGATTTCACCAATTTTTTGCGTTGGTGAGACCCTTGAACAAAGAGATTCGGACTTAGCTTATAGCGTTATCGAAGCTCAAATTAAATCTTCTCTTAGCGCAATACCAACAAATAAGATGCAGCAAATAACGGTTGCTTACGAGCCCGTTTGGGCAATTGGTACCGGCAAAGCTGCCACGCCAGAAATTGCCCAGCAAATGATTGCCCATATCCGCGATTGCTTAAAGTCCATTTCAAATGATTTCACCGCTTCACAAATCCGAATTCTTTATGGAGGCAGTGTCAATGCTGCTAATGCAGAATCAATCGCATCTCAAGAAGATATAGACGGTGCTTTAGTTGGGGGTGCAAGCCTAAAGGCTGAAGAGTTTTTGAATATAATTAAGGCTTTTTCTTCGATTTAAGATGGACTCTCCTGATGTCGTTTTTATCGTTGGCCCCACTGGTACAGGCAAAACTGAGGCTGCGCTAAATTTAAGGCATTCATCTTCAATAGAAATCATTAACGCAGATAGTAGGCAAGTATACAAATGGCTTTCCATCGGTACAGCAAAGCCAACATTGCAACAGCAGTCGTTAGTTCCGCATCATCTTTTTGACATAATAGAGCCAGATGGCTCGTTCAGTATCGCGCAATTTCTTGAAATCGCCAGAGAGAAAATCACAGAAATTCTTTCACGGAACATAACACCTGTCGTTGTTGGCGGAACAGGGCAGTATTTATGGGGCTTAATTGAAGGATGGCAAATACCAGCTATACCGCCCAATAAAACCCTTCGAAAAAACTATGAATCCTTTGTCAATGAAAATGGTAGCGAGGCGTTGTATAAAAAGCTATTAAGTATAGATCCGGGCGCGCGCGCAATTATAGATTCATCAAACACCAGGCGAATAATTAGAGCGCTAGAGGTTTGGGAGCATACCGGTGTACCCTTTTCAACGCTTCGGAAACAAGCCCCTCCATCATACCGATTTCAAATTTCTGGAATCAATATCAACAGATTAGATCTTTACAAGAGGATCAACGATCGACTTATCAGCATGGTTGAAAATGGTTGGGTAGCAGAAATCGAATCGCTACTGTCATATGGCTATACGACTAAATTACCTTCGTTTTCAAGCGCGGGCTACAGGGAAATAGCATCATATATACAAGGGATAACAACTTATGAAGAAGCCTTGGAAAAAACTAAAGCCGCTACTCACCGCCTTGTTCGGGCGCAGGATAATTGGTTTAAAAAAAGTGATAGCCGAATAGCATGGAGCGAAAATATAGAAGAGTTATGCAAAAGGGTTAATTTGAAGAAGTAAGCTTGACTGACGACTCCGCATAATGCACTCTTTCCTAGCCAGGATAATACTGAGTAAAAATTAATTAAGAGAGCAGGTGACATGGCAGGTTATATTGATCCTAATGATCCGGTAGTACAGGCATTCGCACAGTTGGGTACAACCCCGGTAAGTGATGCATTGGATAGGCTTGGGTTAGGTGGCCAAGTATTTGGCATTCGCCCCATTGATCGTGAGTTTACTCTTTGTGGTCGTGCACACACGGTTCGCAACGAGCCAATGACTGCTGGGCACAAAGGTGAGAGTGTAGGTGATTACATTGATGAAGTGGCCCCTGGAGGTATTGTGGTCATTGATAATGGAGGACGATTAGACGCTACAGTATGGGGCGACATTCTCACTACAATGGCTAATCGAAATAATTTAGGTGGTACTGTAATTCATGGTGTTTGCCGTGATTCAAACAGAGCATTAAAAGTTAATTACCCAATTTTTTCAAGAGGTACCTATATGCGGACCGGCAAAGATAGAGTACGTGCCGATGCTTACCAAGAACCAGTTTCATTGGGAGAAGTTCGGGTAGAACCAGGAGATTTGCTGCTTGGCGACGGAGATGGGGTTTTGGTAATTGCCAAAGAACATGAGCAGGCAGTATTACAAGCTGCAAAAGAGATTGAAGAAGCCGAAGAAAGAATACGTAATGAAATTGGCAAAGGTGGGAGATTGGATGATGCACGCGCAAAATTCAAATACCATTCTTTACAAAGCCGTACCTAAAATCAGATATTGAGGAATTAAATGCAAACATCGATTCCGTGTGTCTTCATGCGAGGCGGGACTTCAAGAGGGCCATTTTTTCTAGCGTCGGACCTCCCCCAAGAGCAAAATCTTCGAGATCAGGTATTACTGTCTGTTATGGGTTCACCCGACAACCGTCAAATTGATGGCCTTGGTGGTGCGGACCCTCTAACCAGTAAAGTTGCAATTGTCAGCCCTTCAACTAGGGATGATTGTGATGTTGATTATTTATTTGCACAGGTGGTAGTCAACGAGGCGGTTGTAGACGTAAGCCCAAATTGCGGCAACATGCTTGCAGGCATCGGTCCATTTGCCTTAGAGCAGGGATTTCTCGCTGCCAACGAAGGAGAGACAGAAGTTCGTATCCATATGGTTAATTCTGGTGATCGTGCTATTGCACGTGTAATGACACCAAACAAAACTGTCAGTTATAACGGTGATGCACGGATCGATGGTGTCCCAGGTACTTCTGCTCCAATAATGATAGACGTTGAAGATACAGCAGGTTCATTTTGTGGTGCATTATTTCCAACTGGTAATTATATCGACAAGATAAATGGAGTGGACTGCTCTTTAATGGACAATGGAATGCCAGTTGTAGCTATGCGAGCAACCGACTTAGGTCGAACCGGTTATGAGACGCGTGACGAACTTAACAATGATACGGACTTAAAAGAGCGCTTAGAAGCAATACGCTTGCAAGCTGGGCATCTTATGAATTTAGGGGATGTCACAGACAACGTTGTACCTAAAATGTTTTTGTTAGCACCCCCAGTCGCAGGCGGAGCTATATGCACTAGATCCTTCATTCCAAAGGTTGCACACGCGTCGATTGGCGTTCTAGCTGCAGTTACTGTAGCCACAGCTGCCGTTTTGCCTGGGACAACAGCATATGAATATGCTGTACTTCCAGATGGGGGCAGGAAAATGCTTGAACTCGAGCACCCTACTGGGTATTTCTCAGTTGAGCTCCAAGTAGAGACAGAGAAGGGCGTCCCAAATGTACGGCGTGCAGCGTTACTCCGTACCGCACGAAAAATCATGGAAGGTAATGTTTATATACCATCTGATGTCTGGGATGGAAAATAATTGAGGAATTCCGATGGATAAACCAATAAATCTTATAGCAGGACCCGACCCAAATCCTATAAAACCAAATTTAATGCTTCCAGAAGGTTCCTGTGACGCACATTGCCATATATTTGGCCCTGCAGA
The DNA here is from genome assembly GCA_022449765.1 of Dehalococcoidia bacterium. Classification (NCBI taxonomy): domain Bacteria; kingdom Bacillati; phylum Chloroflexota; class Dehalococcoidia; species Dehalococcoidia bacterium. The sequence continues at coordinate 25,071 of JAKUPZ010000004.1, forward strand.
GAAATTCCCTTATCATCCAAATCGATCGTATACGCCTCCAGATGCTTCCAAAGACGACCTCAAAAAGCTGCATGATCATATCGGGATTGATCGTGCGGTCATTGTTCATGCCAGCTGCCATGGAACATACATGGACGCGACATTGGATGCGATAGCTTCATCCAATGGCAAGTACAGAGGAACATCTATAGTTGAACCTTCTATATCTGATTCAGAGCTGCAGCGTTACCATGATGGTGGAATCAGGGCTGTCCGCTTCAATTTCGTGAAGCATTTGGAAAGCGTTCCTGAAGAAGCAACCGTAAAGCGAATGGCTGATAGGATAGCTGCTATGGGTTGGCATCTTGTTGTTCATCTTGATGCACAAGATATTGTCGAGCTATCCCCATTATTGTTATCCCTACCAGTGCCATTTGTAATCGACCATATGGCACGGGTAAAAGCTAATGAAGGTTTAGCGCAAGAGCCTTTTGTTCAATTGATAGATTTGATGCGACATGAGAATGCTTGGGTGAAAATATGTGGAGGGGAAAGAATTTCTGCAGACGGACCTCCATTTTATGATGCAATTCCATTTGCGCAAAAGCTTATCTCAACTGCGCCTGATCGAGTTTTATGGGGTACTGATTTCCCCCATCCTAATGTAAAGAATATGCCCAATGATGGACACCTTGTAGATTTATTAGGCATGTACACAGACGAGGAAGCGTTATTGAAGAAAATTCTTGTGTCCAATCCAGACCGACTGTATTTCTCTAATTAGTTTTATGTTTGTTTAGCTTATATGAAGTAGTCTATTATGATTAAAATAGATTACTTGCGAGTAAGCGCAAAACACCGGCTTCAGGGTCAGAACCCAAATTAATGCATACTACTTTTCGCTCTAATTTTTGCAGGGCTGATAAATCTCCACGCATTTGAGCCAACAACAAGTCATGAAAACCATAATCTTCAGTAGGGATGGGAAGAGCATCAATTGGATCTGAAACTAGTAACAGAAATACTCCGCTATTTGGGCCGCCTTTATGCAGTTGACCGGTAGAATGCAAGTACCGAGGCCCATATGCAAGAGTAGTTGTAAGCTTCTTGTTTATCGCTATCCGCTCTCGCAGTATTTGCAGTGAAGTTTTCACTCCTTCTGTTTCGCTGACATAGGCTAGTATTGAGAAATAATTCCCTGCTCGAGCATCTTCGAGTAGGGAAGCTAAATCAGAAGGCTTATCATAAATAGGCTTCGTAACCTCACTACCCAACTTCAAAATCTCATTTACTGTCGCATCTTTCGCTGATTGTACATCTGGCTGATCAAAAGGATTGACCCCAAGCATATGCCCTAATACAGCTGTCGCCATTTGCCATCTGAAAAATTCAGCACCAATATCGTAATTGTCTTCTAGCTGAATAGTTATCACAGGATGGCCATATCCATTAATACGCTCGATTGCAACATCCTTCACGGCGTTCTCATCACCATGCATCCTTATATATACAAAGACCCGGTCGTCGCCATAAATATTAGGCTCGAGCAAAGGTTCGTCGACTACTGGAATCACACCCTTATTAGACTTGCCAATACTTTCGGCAAGTAGTTGTTCAATCCATAAAGGAAAAGGCGCAACGCTATCGGACGCAATTAGTGTAATTTTATCTCTACCTTCACTATACAATGCTGCGAGCGCGGCCCCCAACCAACCACCAGGGTTATTTCGAATTCCAACACTAGGCTCACAACGCTTGGACATATGAGCAATTCTTGCATGTAGTTCGTTGCAGTTGAGCCCTGTAAGAACAGCGGGAACAAACCCAAAGTATGAAGTCACTGAGAACCGGCCTCCAATATTTGAATCATTTTCAAACAAGCGAAGGAATTTTCGATCAATAGCCAATCTAGCAAGCGGAGTTCCCTGATCAGTTATAGCAACAAAATGTTGACCAGCATTTTCGAAACCTACGGCGTCACATGTTTTTTTCCAAAAGAATTTATAAAGAGCCATTGATTCCGAAGTGTCTCCAGATTTAGAAGAAACGAGAAAAAGAGAATGAGCGATTTCAATATCATCTAAAGTTCTTTTAATGGCATCAGGTGCCGTAGAGTCTAGAACGTTAAATGATTGGCCTTTAGAAAGGGACGGTATAATTTTACTGATCACATATGGGCCTAAGCTGCTACCTCCCATCCCAATCAAAACAATATTCTTTAAACCCAACAATTTCACTTTTTTTGCAAAATCATTAAGGGCCAGAATATTTTCACCCATGTAGTTAGCTGCATTGAGCCATCCTAAGCGACCGGTAATATCCTCAGCTTCCCCTTGCCAAACTGAAGCGTCTTTCTCCCAAATTCGAGAGATTAAATTAGATGAAGCTAACTCATTTAATGTGCTATTTATGAGTGGTGAATAAGAACCAAGTTGTGCGCCTTGAGGTTGTTTGCTCTGAGTCATTACTTCCGTCCAAGTAGGTGCTCAATCTTTTGAATAATATTTTCTACAGTTAGCCCATACTTTTCATAGAGGGTTTTGAACGGAGCAGATGCGCCGAAGGTATCTACTCCAATCGAATAGCCATTTGGTCCAATATACTTGGACCAGCCCAAGGTACATGCTGCTTCAATAGATATACGTGCAGTTACTGAAGTGGGTAAAACAGACTCTTGGTAGTCTTTACCCTGCTGTTCAAAAAGTTCCCATGAAGGCATCGATACCACACGAGCTGAAAAACCCTGCTCCGAAACTGTCATTGCAGCTGTAAGTGCTAATTGCACTTCAGAGCCTGTGGCAATTAATATCACATCAGGGTTAGCTGACTTTTCCCAGAGCGTATAGGCGCCCTTAAGTACAGCTTCTGCTGATGGCATCTTGTGCCGGTCAATGATCGGGACACCTTGCCGTGTCAATACAATAGAAGTTGGGCCAGTTCTATTAAGCAATGCTGCTTTCCAAGCATAAGATGTTTCAGTGGCATCTGCTGGGCGTAAAACCGTCATATTAGGAATTGCTCTTAATCCTATGAGCTGCTCAACAGGTTGATGGGTAGGGCCATCTTCACCTAAAGCAATTGAGTCATGCGTAAACACATATATAACCCTTTGGCCCATTAGTGCGGCAAGTCTCATAGGTGGTCGCATGTAATCTGAAAAGATAAGAAACGTGGCAGTATAAGGAATCATTCCACCGTGTAATGCCATTCCACCTGCGATTGAACCCATTGCGTGTTCTCGAACGCCAAAATGCATGTTGTGAGGCTCGATTGCCGCTCCAATTTCAACATGCTTACTGAGCAAAGTATTAGTAGATGGAGCCAGGTCAGCTGAACCGCCTACCAATGAATGCAATTTTTGGGAGATATGATTCATAATTCTCCCTCCAGCTTCTCTCGTCGCTAAGGGCTTTTCTTCTTCATTAAATAACTGATCCAATTTTTCAAAGCATGCTTCTTCAACATTACCTTCTATATCTAATCGTAAGCTTCCTGCTTCACTTGGATATAAAGCCTCATACCTTACTAAAAGTTCATTCCATTCTGAGGTAGCGTTCTGCCCTCTTGCCACGGCTTCAAGCATATGTGCTGATACTTCATCGGGTACCACAAACGGAAGATGCTCCCAGTCTAAGTTTTGCCTTGTAAGAGCAACTTCTTCCTCGCCTAAAGGAGCTCCATGTACTCCGCCAGTATTTGCTTTGTTAGGGCTGCCATAGCCGATAGTTGTTGTCGCTATTATCAAACTTGGACGGCTATCTTCCTTGCGAGCCTGGCTAATAGCATTGTCCACTTCCTCAATATTCATTCCGTTGATCGGGCCGACAACATGCCAATTATAGGACTGAAATCGTTTGCTCACGTCTTCAGTGAAGGTGATATCTGTATTTCCTTCTATCGATATATCATTATCATCGTAGAGGTAAATTAATTTCCCTAAACCAAGCGTACCCGCTAGAGATGCTGCCTCAGAAGCAACTCCTTCCATCAAATCCCCATCAGAAACAATTCCATACGTGTAGTGATCAATGACACGACAGTCAGGGCGGTTATAATGCTCTGCCAAAATTTTCTCGGCAATAGCCATCCCAATTCCGTGCGCAAAGCCTTGCCCAAGCGGCCCTGTAGTCATTTCTGCTCCTGGGGTAAGGCCGTATTCGGGGTGCCCGGGTGTTTTACTCCCCCATTGGCGGAAATCTTTAATATCGTCGATGGATAAGTCATACCCTGTTAAGTGGAGCAATGAATACAGCAACATCGACGCATGGCCTGCTGACAGTACGAATCTATCTCGGTTGAACCAGTTAGGGTCAGTGGGGTTATGCTTCAAATAGCGATCCCATAGCGTATAGGCCATAGGAGCCGCTCCCATAGGGGCTCCTGGATGGCCGCTGTTTGCTTTTTGCACAGCGTCTATAGATAAAAATCTGATTGCATTAACCGAAAGGTTATCTATAGTCGTAGTTTTAGACTGAGGGGCCATGGTGCCTCCTGTGTTTTGCTTAGCTAATTCTATTTACGAATAGCATGTCCGGTCTATATGTTTTTATTGAATTTAAGGAATACACTTAAAATCTGCGCTATAGGAATTGGCTCATCAGGAGAAAATATGAAATACAGACAGCTCGGTAACACTGATATCCAAATTTCAGAGATTGGTTTTGGATGCGGTAATACCGCAGGTTTAATGATCTGGGGCTCAAAAGCAGAGCGAATTAAATCCGCTGAGCACGCTATGGATCTCGGCATAAATTATTTTGATACCGCTGCGACTTATGGGCAGGGTAGGTCAGAAGAAAATTTAGGGCCGGTACTTTCAGAATTATCTAGCCGGCCATTAGTTGGATCCAAAGTCGCCCTTCAAGAAGAGGAATTAGCCGACATACCTAAGTTTGTTAGAGCGTCGGTAGAACGGAGTCTATCCCGATTGGGATTGGACTATCTTGACATAGTTCATTTGCATAACAGAGTCACAGTTCGCCGTGATCCAGGAAAAACTTTGGCTATAGGCGCCTTACTAGACGCAGAGCAAATGCTTGGTGATTCCGGGATCCAAGAAACTTTTGAAGAACTCAAAAAGGAAGGGAAGCTGCGTTATTACGGCTTTTGTGCATTTGGAGGTGATCCTGCTGCATACCATGAGATCGCAGATCGAGGAAGGTTTGATTCCCTTCTAGTTTTTTACAATATCTTGAACCCTTCATCTGATCGTTTCATGCCTGATAATTTTACACAACATGACTATGGGCAAATCTTAAGTAAAGCGTCTGAGAAAGGAATAGGAACAGTAATCTTAAGAGTGCTTGAGGCAGGTGCGCTATCGGGTGACGCTACTCCTCATGAATTGAATCAAGGCGGGCCAAGCTCTGACCCTTCCTACGCGCAAAATGCGTTAAGAGCAAATGCACTGCATTTCCTAAAGAAAGACGACTCCGAAACTCTGGCACAGGTTGCCATCAGGTTTGCCCTGATGAACCCTAAAGTCTCAACTGTGCTTGTTGGGTTTTCGGAGTTGACCCAAATAAACGAGGCTGTATCCTGCGTAGGGCACGAGCCGTTCACTCAAACTCAGCTAGAACAGCTGGAAAATCTTTATACGACCGATTTTGGATTGGCTTAAATGGAGGGAAATTATGTTATTTATCGACAACGAAGTTGTAAGACGAGTCCTTTCGATTGATGAAGCAATTAACTCGCAGGACGATGCATTTAGAGGATTAATAGATGGAGCAGCAATTCATCGCCCTCGAATTGACATGTACGTACCAACAGGAAGAACCGAAGATTATTACCGATGGGGCACCATGGAAGGCGCTAGCAAAGACTTAGGGGTGTTTGCCATTAGGATGAAATCCGACATTGTTTCTTGGCCAGAAGATGAAAATGGCAATTGGACTGAGGACAAACATTGCGTAGAGCCTGGTACCTACTGTGGATTGATAATGCTTTTCAGTACACAAAATGGAGAGCCCTTAGCCATTATTAACGACGGGGAATTACAGCACGCCAGGGTAGGGGCAGGAGGCGGGCTTGGAGTAAGATATTTAGCCCGGGAAGATTCCAAGGTTGTAGGGATGCTTGGTTCAGGAGGAATGGCGAGGACATACCTCAAAGCTTTCTGTAACGAACGACCAATCGAAAAAGTAAGAGTTTATAGTCCTACAAAAAAGAACAGAGAAGCCTATGCAGCTGAAATGATGGACTCATTAAACATTGAAGTTGAGCCCGTAGACGACCCTGAAGCAGCGGTACGAGGAGCAGACATCGTGTCCACTTGTACAGATTCAATGAGGCCTGTCCTTAAAGGAGAATGGTTAGAACCAGGCATGCATATTACTAACTTAGGTGGGTATGAGTTGGATGAAACTACCTTTAATCGAGCTAAAGTTGTAATTCGCCAAGGAATTGGAGGTGCCAAACTAGCTGAAGATCCCCGTATTCAGTATGGACGAGGGCATAGTCCCGTCGCATTTGTCGCAGGAAACGAAGAGGAAATGAATCGCTTACCTTCATCTCAGTTGAGGATGGAACAAATTGCTTCTTCCACATATCCGACTTTTACTGATCTAGTTTCACAAACAGTAGAGGGAAGGACATCCAGTGAGGATATTACCCTTTACTTGAATGCAGGCAATCAAGGTCTGCAATTTGCGGCAGTTGGGAAAGTAGTTTACGACAAAGCGAAAAACCTAAAACTTGGCCATGAGATCCCGACATCCTTATTTTTACAAGATATAAGGGACTAGGAGAAGCGAATATGAAAGACGGGTTGCGATTTGTAGATAGTGATATGCACGTTCAAGAGCCAGGTGACTTATTTGAACAATATTTAGACCCTTCTTTCAAATCTAGAGTCACGGCCCCTGTCAATGCCAAGGGAAATTTTCAAAGATATTGGACTATCGACGGAATACCATCCTCAATGGACGGGGAGTTACAGCAGTACCGTAAGCGTGGTTCTAAAAACGTACCTCAAGCAAGCGGCTCAACAGTTACCTCGGTAGGCCAACAATTGTCTGCATCAAGGTCTTTTGGAACAGGTAGATTGCAGTTCGCGATAGATAGGAAGTACGACAACGAAGCTCAGCTTATGGCCTTTCCTATGGAAGGTATTGATATCGCAGTATTGTTCCCTACGGGCTGCTTAAGCATTATGGGAAGAAACAACATGGATCCATCGCTCTCATTAGCGTTATCACAAGCATATAACAATTGGATGTATGACTTTTCCCAGCGCAGCCCTAACCAAATGAAATGGGTTGCAATGCTGCCGATCCACGATGTTTCCCTTGCATGCCAAGAATTAAAACGATGCGTAAATGAGCTAGGCGCAGTTGGCTCTTTTATTAGGCCAAACCTTATAAATGGGCATTATTGGCATTCAAATTATTGGGACCCGCTTTACTCACTACACGAAGAATTGAATGTAGCCTGGTGTTTTCATGAAGGCACAGGAGCTTGGAATTCTTATTTCAACACCTTGTACGGAGAAAATCGATTCTACCGGCATGTAGCCAGTCACTGGATAGAAATGCAGCAAGCTATGGTGGCCCAGATAATAGGGGGAGTATTTGAATTCTTCCCCAATTTACGAGTTGGATATTTAGAGGCTAATAACTCTTGGGCGCCAGGCCTCCTCTCTCGAATTGAGTGGGATTACGTAAATTACCGGGACTCACATGCTCCGTATTTATCTTTAACTCCTAAGGAATATTTCCAAAGGAATTGCTGGGCTAGTGTAGAAGGGTCCGAGCCAGAAATTGAGGCAACTGCATCATTAATTGGTGCTGAAAATATGGCTATTAGTACTGATTACCCTCATTTCGACTCAAGTTTTCCGTTTGTAACTACAAATTTACTGAGCAACGTATCAAGGAAAACTGCACAAGACATTTTACTTGGAGGTGCAGGGCTCTATGGCTTCAATGATGACGACTTCAAGAAGGCAGATGCGTCTGCAGCAGAAATTAAATTGCCATCAGCAGCCAATTAAAACAGCATAGAAAAAAGAGGCACTTAGTGCCTCTTTTTTCTATTTGCTTTATTGCCATCAACTCTTTTCGTTTTCAAACTGGTAATCAGGGTTGGTGTAGCATTCAGGTGGCATTTCGCTTTCAAGCCCGCGCTTAGCTAGTTCAGCGGCAAATCTTTCTCTGATTTCCGGTGCCTCCTGGTGGTATTCAAATTGATCTCCCGAGCGATCAACATTCTCGCCCATAAACCCAGTAAATTGTGGTAGTGGGTGAAATGCAAGGTATCGCCCAGGCTCTTCACCAACATTAAAATGTTGGTGAAACCATCGATTTGGTGGTACGAAAATACTACCCTCGTGCCAAGGGATATAAACCTTGTCTTTACCTTCAGGCCACATGACCGAAAATCCTTCACCAGCAGGAATAACAATTACGTATGCTGGGCCATGCCTGTGTCCTTTTTTATAAGTTTTTGCAGGGAAAACTGACATATGTGCAGTAAGCTCTGAACCTGGGTATTGCACAAAGACCGTAGTACCACCAGCACCGCGGCCTTTAAATGGAACCAATCGGTCCCATGCACGCATGTCAGGGAAAAAGTTTCCTACCCAATATTGACGAACTTGCCCCCGGCCCGAAGGGTCGTTATCGACCGCTAGGGCATCAGAATAAAATTCGTCAGAAGAAACAAGTTCTTCCTGTGGCTGTAGGGGAGTATTGAAAAAAATGCTTGCATCTTTGGCAGCTGACATCGCAATAGGCATATTGTTGTAATGCAGTAATCGCGCAGGTTCGCCGCCAGACATGCTCGCATATTCGACCCAATAATTTCCGGGTATGCGAAACATCGCATGATCCGTCCATTCAAAGCTGTGCTTCTCGCCACCGTCTTTCCAAACTGTGGCAACGCCTCTACCGCTCAAAACATAAACAATGTCCTCTAAAGTCATTTTAAATGGCTTTATCGTGCCACCAGCAGGCACTTCAGTAATACGAGCTTCAGATACGCCTTCCTGTCCGGCTAATTGTAAAAAAGCACCGTTGTGGCCACGTTCTTTCCAATAACCAAGTTCAATCGTACGTCCATCTTCAATGTAATAATCTCGGTAAATTGGAATACCCTGAGCTTCCATCCAATTATCATAAAACTGTGGTGTTCTAATATAGCTAGCTTGTGACTGTCCTGTAGTCATGTAAACCTCCGTACATAAGCGATAAGACCTTACGAAAGGGCAACGAAGCTGTCAAACTGTTATATATATCTAAAATAATTAATCAGGGGAAGTATCGCTATGAAAATTGGATTTATTGGGCTTGGGAGAATGGGCAAGCCGATGTCAATCAACCTAGTAAAAGCGGGTTACGAAGTTATTGTTATGTCACGCTCACGATTACCTATCGATGAATTACTTAGCCATGGTGCAACTGAAGCATCGAATATCTCCGACTTAACCAATAATGCAAAAATTATATGTACGTGCCTTCCTGATGAGCCGGCCTCTGAAGAAATTTATTTTGGAGCTAATGGGCTATTGAAACACGCGACACATGGGCAAATTCTTGTAGAGAACAGCACAATAGGCCCTGCACTCGCAAGGCGAATTGGAACTATCGCTCAGAAAAATCAAATAGGGTTTTTAGACGCACCTATCAGCGGAGGGGTTCCAAGGGCGACAGATGGGACATTAACTATTATGGCGGGTGGTGCCAAAGATTCTTTCGAGCAAGCCTTACCTATACTTAATTCTATGGGGTCGACCATCCACCATGTGGGAGCAATAGGCCAAGGCAGCGTAACTAAGTTAACAAATCAACTATTAGTGGGGATCCATACTTTGGCTGCTTGCGAAGCGTACCTATTTGGTAAATCGGCAGGCGCCGATCCTCAGCAATTATTTGAAGTCCTTGGAAGTTCATGGGGCGCTAGCAATATGCTCAACAGAAATGCACCTATGATGATATCGCGAAACTTCGGTACATTAACTCCTACTAGGCTTCTAATTAAAGACCTAAGTCTCATTGAGGAAGTCGCTACTGAACTAGGCATTTCTTTGCCAATCGGAGCGAAAACCAGAGCCCTTTTCAATGCAGCGCATGAAAAAGGATTGGGGGATATGGATCTTTCATCTTTGATCCAATTATTTGATTAAGGAGTAAGAACAACTTTCCCAGTCGTCTTTCGACCTTCTAATCTTGTGTGTGCTTCGCCCGCTTCTGAAAGATGGAAAACTCCATCAATGTGGATTTTCATTTTGCCTGACTCAACCCAGGAAAACAGATCATTCGCTCTCCACTCAATCTCTTCTCTTGAAAGGGCGTAGCTATTAAGCGAAGGCCTCGTGAGAAACAATGATCCCTTGGCGTTAAGAATTTGAGGGTCTACCGGGTCTACTCGCCCACTCGATTGGCCATACAAAACCATATATCCGCGATGACCAAGGCAATTTAAACTACCCTCAAAAGTAGTTTTGCCCACTGAATCGAATACGACAGGAAGGCCTTCTCCGCCTGTTATTCGTTTGACTTCAGATGTGAAATCTTTTTCTGTATAAAGAATAATTTCATCTGCCCCGACGCTCCTTGCTAATTCTGCTTTCTCTTCAGTCGAAACTGTGCCAATGACTTGAGCACCAAGCATCTTTGCTATCTGTACTAGAAGCAAGCCAACGCCGCCGGCGGCAGCATGGATAAGGCATGTCTGCCCTTTTTGTAATGGGTAAGTAGAATTTGCAAGATAATGTGCAGTCATACCCTGAAGAAGGATAGCGGCCCCTTCCTGGTCTGAAACTCCAGGTGGTAATTTTACTGCTTTTTCTGCAGGAACTTTCATATATTCTGCATAAGCAAAAGGAGTTCCTGTGAAGGCAACATGATCACCTACATCAAATCCATTAACATCATCCGATACTCCGATGACTTCACCTGCGGCCTCCTGCCCTGCAATATGGGGTAATTCAACCTTATACGCCCCTGTACGTTGGTACGTATCGATAAAATTCACTCCACTAGCCCCAACTTTTACCAGGAGTTCGCCATTCAAAATCACAGGGGTTTCCGTTTCTTCGTATTTTAGAACTTCAGGCCCCCCAAATTCATGAAACCTAACAGCCTTCATGGTGCCCCTCCCAATATAAGTTGATGAAGCAAAGCTTTCGACTCGGTATACTAACAGACAATATGCGAATTCTTTTTTTGATTCTTATACTAATGTCCATTGGCCTAGTAGCGTGTTCCCAAGAAAACGCATCCGAAGTGGCTCCAGTTCAAATTGAAATCACCCCTACGCCAATATCTACTCCTACTCCAGCAAGTATTTTTGAGGAAAATTTCACCCTTAAGGATTGTAATTTTTCAATACAAACGCGCCGAAAATACCAATGCGGGTACCTCCAGGTCCCTCTCGATTACGGTGAGCCTGACGGCCTTAAAATTGATATCTCCATAGCTATTTTCTACGCAGAAAATCCTACTTCAAAGGAGAACCCGCTTGCCTATTTGCATGGAGGACCAGGTTCACATTCATTAGAAACCATACCTTTCATCTTTAACTCAGTATTCTCTTCACTTGCTTCTACGAGAGATTTGGTGTTTTTTGACCAACGAGGAGTAGGTACTTCAAAACCATCATTAAATTGCCCTGAAGTAATAGATGACACCATTTCCTCGCTGAATATCAAGCAATCTATAGAAGATCAACAAGCTTCATTCATGAGCGCGTTGCGCAAATGCCACGATAGATTAGTTGAAGAAGGTATAAATTTTTCTCATTTCAATACTCTTTCGAGTGCACGTGATGCAAATAGCATAAGGAACGCATTGGGGTACGAAGTATGGGATCTATTAGGAGTTTCATACGGAACTAGGCTCGCACAGACAATAATGCGGGAGTTCCCTGAAAGTATCGGTAAAGTTGTATTAGATTCATCGTATGGTTTAGAGCAAGATATCTATGCGTCCGTTCCGCAGCATGCAGATAGGGCATTCAGACTACTGATAGACCGATGTATTTCTGATACGGAATGTCATGAAAATTACCCACACTTAGAAACGAAGCTGTATCGAGCAGTATCTCAGCTCGATGAATATCCCATGCCAGGCAATGCTGTGATGATTAAAGCTGATGCAACATCAAATAATGGGTTTGCTGCGGAGAACATACCCACCCTCATGACCGGGAATCGATTCGTATCGGTTCTATTTCAGAGCATGTATCAATCTGAGTTAATCCCCTGGCTTCCAGAGGTAATATCTAATGTTTCCGCTGGGAACGTTGAGGCTGCAAATATATTGCTCTCAAACGACCTTTCAACTATGCAATATACAAGTCTGGGACAATATTATTCTGTACAATGCCCTGATGAAATAAGCTTTACAAATTTAGCATTTTTAAGAGAAAGCTCGCGGGAAAGTGAATTTTTTAGGAAACTTTTTGACAGCCAAGACCTTTACGCCAAAGAGCACATAAGTATCTGTGAATTTTGGGATGCTTCTTCTTCCGCCTGGAAGGAAAACCAACCCGTAGTAAGCAGTATTCCTTCTTTAATCCTTACAGGAGAATTCGACCCAATTACACCGCCCTCTGACGGTGAAACAGTTGCTGGTAATTTGAGTAATTCGTCTTTTGTAATCATCCCAGGAGCAAGCCACGGGGTCCTTTTCTCCAGTGCCTGTGCCCTATTCATAGCTACAGAATTCTTAAAGAGTCCTGTTAGACCCGACAGGTTGGATACTGAATGTGCGAATGGCATCGGCAATATTGATTGGGTTACACCTCTGAAAAAAACAGGCTTTCAAGCATATAGTGACCCCATTTCAGGAATCGAAAGTATTAAGCCTGAAGGATGGGATAATCAAGCGCCAGGGTTTTTCTCTAGAACATCCTTAGGGCTTGTTGGCCTGGCTCAACAAATAGTACCGGGTACGACGGCAGAAGACTTGCTTCCTACGCTTGTTGAGTCCTTTGGGGTTGCAGCAAGTAACACTGATCTTGGGGAAATAAAAACAGATTTATATTCATGGGGTATTACTGAAATTTCCTCCAATGGGCAAATCACTATTCTTGCTACTACAACTATAGGTTCGAGCGCAGCCGTTGTGCTTGCATCAGGTCTTCCAAGCCAGCGAAATGACCTAATTGAAAGCATTTTAAGGCCAGTGACAAAATATTTTAGAGTTCAGTATAAATAGTCTATAGACTTATTGATAAGAGCTAACATTACATAAAATATATTATTTTATTAAGTTGAATATTGGTGGCGATAAAAACCCCGCGACAAAAGGAAATGGCAAGTTAACAATCATTCGACTCCATGTAAAAGCTCCGCCAAGAAAGGGCCATTCCCACATTACAGTTCTTGTAATTGGAATTGTATTCCAAGCCGTAATAAAAGCCGCTACTGGACCAACTCCTGCACCGGACAAAAAAACTGATCCTGCCAACGGGATCACCACGTAGGGACCGCCTGGTATCAATACGCCGACAACCGTCCCGATTAATATCCCTGTAAGTCCCGATTCGTTCCCCATCCATTTCGTAATTATTTCTTCAGGAAGGATTACCTGGGTCATTGCAGAAAGCGCCATACCAAGGATCAGCATTTTGCCAACTGTCTTAAGCAGTAATGCGCTTGTTATAACGCCTTCTCGAATCCCAGAAAATCCATGCCTTTGCAATACAAATACTGAAGCTAAAAGAACTAAAACAGCAAGTAAATAGGTACTCATGAGTCAGACGTCTCAGATTTACCGATTTTTGCTCTTGCTGACTCCTGTGCACTCCGTGGCATCATTCTAAAAACAATTGGAACTAACACCACAGACACTAAGACTAACCAAATGGTGGCAAATGTCCTTGCGAGTGCAAGTGGTATTCCAAGAAATGGAACTTCATATACCAAAAATCGATTTACCGTAAACATATTCCTTGCAGCTGTGAAGGCAGCTATAGAACCGATTCCAGCTCCTCCGTGCATCAACGCTGCAGCTATAGGGTACATAACGTAAGGACCTCCCGGGGAAAGTGCTCCAGCAGCAGCACCAATGAGAAAGCCTTTGACCGAAGCTTCATCTCCCATCCATCGACCAACAGTCGCTGGAGGGAACAAAATCGTAAGTAGTCCGGCCAGAATAAAACCCAATGTTAGTGCCGGAGCAGCAGTTCCAAATAATTCAAAGGTAGTGATACCGCCTTCAATCACCCCAGAAATACCGTGTACTAGTAGTACCAAGCTTGTAACTAGCGTCAGTAAGAAAACCATCGTCAAAAATGAAGGGTCTTTCCACCAAGGTTTTTTAGAATTCTGGCGCATAAATCCTATTCTCCCAGCAACTGGTACAGCTTAGTTGAATATGTATTCTATCTCCAATACAGGAGCGGAAGGTCCGGTCCTACTAGAAAACCGTTTAGCCGTAATGGATTCAGATTCATCACCAATTAAGATCCAACCATAATTGCGATGTGTACCATTTATCCAATTCTGCACATCTTCATTCAACCTAGGCCCTGACCAAGTATATGAACCCGGGCCCTTCACCATAGAGACTGCAGAGGGCTCAATTTCAAAATCACCCCCGCGTTTAATCCAAGCATGCCCAGGGTGGATACGATTCTTCCATGTTGCATCCAGCCCTTGAATTGTTCCTCCAGCTCCTTCTCCCTGTGCGCCTTGTGAACTGCCCTCAGACCATTCATTAGTTAATTTATATAGAGCTACTTGAAAAGCGCCTTCACGGGCTCTGTCCATTTCCAATGATAGTTCGACATTCACCACCTGTGACTTGGAATTAATGCTGCTTGGTATATCGAACATGATTAACGCTCTACGTGAGTCACTTTGATTATTATTACCTGCGAAAATAAATTGACCACCTCCGTTAGAGACTTTTGAGCTCTCCGAGTAAATAGTAGTGTCTTTCAATGGCTTCAATTCAGTTTTTATCGAATTCGAAAGCGCAGGAGTGGGGGTTGGCAAAGCTGTAGGAGTGGGGGTTGGCAAAGCTGTAGCAGTAGGTGTTGGCAAAGCTGTAGCAGTAGGTTTTGGCAAAGCTGTGGGCGTAGGTGCTGGCAACGCCGTGGGACTAGCTGTGGGCGTGATGTTCAAGGGCGAGGTAATGGGAGGAGTCAAAGTCGGCAGAGTAGGAGAAATTGTAATTGAATCCGTGCCTGAATTATTCGCACAGCTTAGGCCAAAAATTCCCAACAACAAGAGAAGGACAATCAGAATACTCAAAGGCCTTTTCAATTTTATGGGGATTCGAATTGATTCCGTTCTCATAGAGCATCTCATTACTTAGGGCTATAATCATGGCATGAATAGACCTCTCCGTTTCATTATAGCTACACCCATATGCGATGGGCACGATGTTGCTGCTGCTGCAATTACCAGGATTCTTCGGTTGGAGGGAGCACAAGCCGTTTATATTGGCTTCAACAAAACTCCTTATCAAATAGCAAAAGCTGCTTCTGAAGAAGACGCTACAGCTATCGCCATCAGCACT
This sequence comes from Dehalococcoidia bacterium, assembly GCA_022449765.1. Taxonomy (NCBI): domain Bacteria; kingdom Bacillati; phylum Chloroflexota; class Dehalococcoidia; species Dehalococcoidia bacterium. The sequence goes on from JAKUPZ010000004.1 coordinate 40,520, forward strand.
TATAACGGCGGTCATGTGGCTTTCTTGAAAGAACTTGTTCAAGAGCTCAAAAGACAAGGAATCAACGATATTCCTATTTTTGTGGGGGGAGGAGGCACTATCCTTGAAAAAGAAATTGAGCCTCTCAAGAAAATTGGTATTACTAAGGTCTATCGCCCTCCATTAGATTTGACAGATGCAATTCGAGACATGATCTCCATTGCTTCCACTCATTCCTATAAGGAACCATCACCCAATGGATCACCATCTCGAATACTGGCACAAACCCTTACATTAATTGAAGCCGAGGAATTGAGTACCACTTACCCAAAGAATGCGTCCATACCTCCGTTGGTATGGGGTATTGGTGGTAGAGGCGGTGCGGGCAAGAGTACACTTATCGACGAGCTTATTTTAAGGTTCCTAATTTCTACTGAGGGATCCATCGCAATATTAACTGCGGACCCTACTCTCGGCGATCGATTGAGAATGATTCACTGCTATAATCCAAGGGTGTTTATGCGGTCCGTTTCAGTACGACCTGGGGAAAGCACTAGTGGAAAACTAGCACCGCTGATCACCAAAATACGAGAAAATGGATACCAATTAATACTCGTCGAATCTGTGGGTCTTGGTCAAAACGAGTTAGGCGTTGCACCTATTGTAGATTCTTCTATCTTTTGTATGACGCCAGAGTACGGAACTGATATCCAGCTTGAAAAAGAAGCTCTCCTATCTTCAAGTGAAATCGTAGTGATGAATAAAAGGGATTACCCTCAATCCGAAGCCCGTGCAAGGCGCGTACAGCAGTTCATTACGTCGGGTCAAAAATTCTTCTTAACTGAAGCAAAGCACTTTGGTGATCCAGGAGTAAATGAGCTTTTTACAGAAATCGCGCAACGGTCGGAATTAGGTTCTAATCCTATAGAATTACCTGCATCTCAATTCGTCGAGCAAATTCCATTTAACCGTCGTTCCTACTTGGGTTCAATCGTTGATACTCATCGCAAGTACTATGAAGATTATGAAAATCTTGGTCAATCTGAGCTTGATGGAATTCAAGCGCAATTCGATCAAATTTGGGACAAATATGGATTTAATGGAGATTTGTCTGGCTGCAGAATTGAGAATGGTATTGCATATAGAGAAGTCGACAATGGTGAGATCCCAGTCGCCAGAAAGACTACTACTGGCATATGGGTGCCCGTAATTGGAATACCTCATAAGAATTCGAGTCTCAATGAAATTGTTCGATATGTAAGTCGGCAAAATGTTCCAGGTTCTTTCCCTTACACAGAAGGAGCTTATCAATTCAGAAGAAAAGATGAAGACCCTATAAGAATGTTTGCAGGTTTAGGGTTACCTGAAACGACGAATCAAAGATTCCATTTACTCGCAAAAGGGCATGGTTCTCCACGCCTCTCTACCGCATTTGATTCTTTGACTCTATACGGCCTCGATTCTGATGAACCCGGAGCCGCTGCAAAAGTTGGAGAAGGTGGAGTCGCTGTCGATACTATAGACGATATGCTCCGCCTCTACGACGGGTTTGACCTAGAGAGCACTTCTGTATCTCTCACAATGAATGGACCAGCGCCGACGATAATGGCTATGTACCTCGCTGCGGCAAAGCGCCGTGGTTTTGATTGGTCAAAATTAAGAGGGACTATTCAAACAGATATATTTAAAGAGCTACAAGCCCAAAATGAAGCTCAATTCCCTCTTGAACCGTCCTTACGCCTTATTGGCGACATGGTGGAATTCATGATGCCTAATGTACCTTCGTGGTATCCAATTTCGATATCGGGCTACCATATAGGTGAAGCTGGTGCAAATCCAATTCAAGAATTGGCATTCACTCTAGCTAATGGATTAACTTACATTGAGGTATTTAAATCTAGAGGATTGTCAGTCGAAGAGTTTACCAAGAAGTTCTCATTCTTCTTTACCTCTGGTTCAGAGCTAGAATTCAATGTTCTTGGCAGGGTGGCCAGGCGTATTTGGGCTGTAGCTCTCAAAAAATATTATGGAGTTGAAGGAAATGGGGCTGCTCTAAAATTTCACAGCCAAACATCGGGGCGTTCATTACAAGATACCGAACCTCTTCACAATCTGACTCGAGTCGCACTGCAAGCTGAACATGCACTTCACAACAACACTAATTCATTGCACACAAATTCTTACAAAGAAACTTACACCACACCTGAAGAAGATGATGCTTTACTGGCAATGGGAAGCCAGCAGATACCTTTGGTTGAAAGTGGCGATTTTGGTTATATTGAAAATCTGAATCAAGGATCCTATGGACTATCATATTTGGAAGATGCGGTTGAGAGCGCGGTTCATCAAATTTTCACTGAAATAAATATGCAGGGCGGAGTAATACCCGCTATCGAAAATGAATATTTCCGAACCGCTATTCAAGAAGAAGTCCAAAGAGAGCGCAAAGCGATGCGAGAGGGAGAGCGCAAAATCATTGGCGTGAATTACCTTTCCAACTCATCCTCACTGAGACCGCGTGGGCAGCTTGTTAATATTCCAATGAAACAAAAACGACATCAAATAAAACGTACCAAAAATTTCAAAGCCGACAATCAAACTAATGCAGCGGTTTCATTGAGAAATTTACAAAAAGTTGCTATGTCGGACGGTAATGTATTTGAGTCACTTTTAGGTGCGGTTGAATACGCAACCGTTGGTCAAATCACCAATGCACTTTCTGAAGTGTGGGGTAAATTCCGCCCAAGTATGTAGAAAGGTTTTATGTCTAACTTAAATGAACTACGTAATCAAATAGTAAAAGCATCTTTAGGCTTAGTAAATTCGGGCATTTTAACGAAAAGTAATCATGGGAACATGTCAGTTAGAGTCCCAGGCACCGACACTTTCTTGCTCACTTCGGTTAGCAATTTATCCCAAATTTCGGAAGAGCAAATTGGCCTATTCGATTTTAATAATCAATTAATTGATGGTTCTGTCGCGCCGACTAGCGCGGAGATAATTCCAATGCATGGCATTATCTATCAATCTCGCCCCTCTACAGGCAGTGTCTTGCATACACACTCACGCTTTGCGACTGCTTTCGCAGTAGCTAGTAAAGTTATTCCAGTAGCTTATGAGGCCATGGTTCGTTTTGGGTTTGATAGCAGTATCCCAGTCGCGCAGTATGGGCCCAGGGGCTCGCAAGAATCGATTGACAGTATCTCCACAATTCTTGATGACCCGATGGTTACTAAAGGTCTCCTTCTTGCAAATCATGGTGTCTTAACATTTGGAAAGACAATTAATGACGCGGTCTCAGCCAATAACGTAATGGAGGAATCTGCAGAGATAATATTTTATGCAGAGTCACTTGGCGGAGCAAAAGAAATCGATTTTGAGTTAAGGAAAGCTGCCCAGCTGCGAATGCAAGAATTTGCAGCCCCAAGTATACAAAAAGGAGAGACTTCTTCTTGAATACAGTAAAAATTGGAATCATAAACCGCACGATTAATATGCTAGATTTTCTTCTAGGAGACCAAATCAAAATTTATGAATCCCACGGAATCAAAGCTGAGTTTGACCTTGTAGCGGGAAATGAGAGTATTGAATTACTTCTAGACGAGAAGCTAGATTTTGTGGTTTCAATTGGAGCTGCAACCCGGGCAATCATGACGAAAAATTCCCCTGTTAGGGTAGCTTTATTGGTACACCAAAATGCTCCTCACTGGTTTATGGCCCGCTCGGATATAAAATCTGTCAAAAATTTGCGTGGGAAAAAAATTCAAGCAGCGCAACCCGGAAGTGAGCCAGACGTAATGGTCAGAAAATATATTAGTGAAAACGGGCTAAACCCAGAAGTAGATGTTGAGTTAGTCTATGAAAGAGCCCATCAGGGCTGGAAAAAAAATGGACCAGCCCCAATAGAGGATGCGGTTATAGCCCGTACCTTAGAACAAGAAGTTTTAGAGGAAATGGGATATCACACTTTAGTGGAATTGTGCGAGCAGTACCCAAATACTTTGATTCATGGCCTAGTTACTACAGAGAAAATATTGAAGGAAAAATTCAGTACAGTAGAGGCAATGATCGCCTCTCACAAAATGATAAGTGAATGGATTGATGAAGGCCGTGAAGAAGTTCTTGAATTCGTTGAATCTACTTTTAATGTTTCAGAAGAGCGCGCTCGCCGTGCACTTTCTTCAATGAAAGGAAAATTTGTAGCACGAATGGAGCCATCTGATTTCGGTTCCGTAATCGAATCATCAGCTAAGGCCTTAGGCTCTGTGCCTATCCCAGTTAACCGTCTGATAGCACAGATTTAACTAAGAGAGTGATTCACTACTGGAACCATGGCGGATAGATCAACATGAGATTGCAACGCCTCATTTACGCTTGCTAATGGATATTGATGCGTAATCATTTTTTCAATAGGTACGTCAATACGTGATTGCATAAGCCTCATTGAGCGAATTATATTTTCAACTTTAGACCCAACCACTCCAGCTACAATAAGATCCTTTGATGCAATTGCAGATGGATCCATTTCTACACTTAATGGCAATATCAGCCCAATAACTAGGTATTTACCCCCGTAACGAACCATTTGCAAGCCCTCATGTACCGAGGTTTTAGCTCCTGAAGCTTCAATTACCATATCTGGACCACGCCCAGTAATTTTTTTTATTTTCTCTATCCTTGAGTCAGGAGTTGGGTAATCTGCCAAATCAATGGTCTCGTCCGCGCCAAGTTCTTTAGCCAAATCTAGTCGATGTGAAGGACTACCAATCATAATTACATGGGCAGCACCTCTAATTCTAGACTGGATAAGTGCGCCCATTCCGATGGGGCCAGATCCTTGTATTACGACTGTGTCTCCTGGGTCAGGTCCGTTGATTTTTCTTAGACCACTCATCGTTGTGTGATTACCTATGACTGACATCAACGCGCGCTCTGTCGTCATTTCATCAGGTACCCTGATCACGGCAGGATTTGGATCCAAAAGCAAATATTGCCCGAAACCGCCTCTAAGCATAGTGCCCGATGAAGGATCCACATGTGAGTTTCCATAGTGGATATTATTTGTGCATCTCAACCCCATAAGACAATTGAAGCAATGACCGCATGGAGCTGAATGGAAAAGGATTCGATCTCCTTCGTGAAGCTTCTCTCCCAAAATATCTGTTACTACATCGGATCCCATTGCTGCTACTTCGCCTATATTTTCGTGACCCCAAATAATTGGGTTAGGGGCTTTCGGGTTGTACCAGTTATGCGCATCTGTCCCGCAGACCGCCGCCATATTCATTTTGACTAAAATATTCTGTGATCCCACTTCTGGAAGTGAGAATTCTTGAATTTCTAAAGGCAACTCTGCGCCCACAAAAACCGCAGCTAAGCATTTTTCAGTCATTGAATACTCCTTTACGAAAAGTGAGTCTAGACAGATCCATCATGGTCGTCAAACGTTGCGGTAAACACTTTACGCGCATAACATCCGGTTTGGAGGACAATATGGAATTCAAAGACATAGATCTCGTAGATTCTGATGGGCATATAATCGAATCCATTGCAGAGCTTGCTGAATTTGGTGACGCATCCGTGAAAAATGTTGCTCTCGACAGGAAATCGATCAGGGCGACTGTATGGCCATCTCTTGATGGAGTACATGTCCACAACAACACACGACTCGAAGCCAATAATAAAAAAAACAGGCAACACGCCAGTGAAGCCCGCCCCGGTTCGGCTGAAGATTGGCAAGGGCTACTAAACAAAAGCGGAATGAACCACACTGTTCTATACCCATCGCTGGGGCTTTCGCATGGGGTTATTCGAGATATTGAGTACGTAACGTCCCTCTCAAGAGCCTTCAACGATTATGTTGCAGAAAAATATGCCAAGGTTGACTCAAGGCTCCATCCGGTGGCACTAATTCCTATGCAAGAACCTGAAGCAGGAGCAGCTGAGCTGCGAAGAGCAGTGAAAGAATTAGGACTTATCGGGAGTATGATTCCCGCAGCCGGGCTTCCTATGAAATCCGACTTGGGCCACCCTCTGCATTGGCCCATATATAAGGCAGCTGAAGAGTTAGATTGTGTTTTAGCGTTCCACGGTGCTTCGAATTCTGGACTTGGTCTCGACACCTTTATGGTTCCTGGATCTTCCCAAACCTTGCATCATCCTCTCGCGCTCATAATTGCTTGCACCTCAATGATCTACAATGGTGTATTCGAGCAATTCCCTAACCTAAGAGTAGCGTTCTTGGAGGGCGGGTGCGCCTGGCTCGTTCTGTTACTTGATCGTATGGAACGAAACCAAGAAGCATTCGGTGTTTTCCATGATTGGCCAATACTTCGTTATCTTCAAGAAGGTCGCATAATGATAGGCTGCGAAGGTAATGACCCAAGCTTGCCTTATCTAGTAGAGCGCGTCGGGGCAATCCCTTTTGCCTATTCATCAGACTACCCACATGAAGTTGATTACCCAAGTGCCATGCATGAAGTTGAGGAAACATTACAAAGTAACTTGCTAGATGATGAGGCCAAGCGTGCAATTCTTGGTGACAATGCACGGCGTTTTTATAAATTGCCTAAGTAGAAAGGATAAAGATGGAAGTAATCAATCCTGTAATAAAAAATAAATTAAAAGAAGGAACCGAGAACCCTGAATCTTTCTGGGATCAAGCTGCTAGAGAATTGCCTTGGCTCAAGACTTGGGATCAAGTATTCGAGTACGACTACCCAACGTTCAATTGGTTTATAGGCGCAAAAACAAATCTTTCCTATATGTGCATTGATCACCATATTAATCAAGGACGGGGTGGTCACACGGCTTTTATTTACGCAAATGAACTAGGCCAGAGAGAGCAAATCACTTATGCCCAATTAAAGCGTGCCGTTGAAAAAGCTGCAGCTGCGCTTAGAGGCCTTGGTATTGGCAAAGGCGATAGGCTTACTATATACATGCCAAATACTCTTGAGACAGTGATACTCATGCTGGCTACAGTTCGGATTGGAGCTATTCATTCGGTAGTTTTTGCAGGTTTTGGTGCACCAGCTCTTGCTGATCGAATTAAAGCAAGCGGGTCAAAAGCCGTATTCAGTGCAGATATTGCTTACCGCAAGGGATCTGAAGTACAACTAAAAAGCATTGTCGACGATGCAATTGACTTGGGATGCGATTCCGTTGAACGCCAAGTAGTACTTAAACGGCATGCAGAAACACCCATGCGTGAAGGTATAGATATCTCGTGGCAAGACTTTCTCCTTCTAGGGGAGGGGCATAGCGGTAATTACGAACCAATGGAAGCCAACGATCCTGCGTATATCCTCGCTACTTCAGGAACGACTGCAACTCCTAAATTAGCAGTACATACACACGGAGGCTACCCTGTAGGAGTTTATAGCCAAGGCAAATGGTGCTTCGGGCTAAATCATGATGATATCTGGTGGGCAACGTCGGATTTGGGATGGGCCGTTGGGCATAGTTACATAGTTTATGGCCCGCTATTATTCGGTGCTACATCCATTGTATATGAGGGGGCATTGGATCACCCGGGGCCAGATGTTTTCTGGAAGTTATCAGAGGAATTCAGCCTCACGGGAATCTTTACATCCCCAACTGCAGTCCGATTATTAATGAAATTTGGTGAAGAGCCTGCAAAAGGTTTCGATATATCTGCGTTAAAGAGAATTGTCTGTGCTGGGGAAGTATTAAATCCTCCCGCATGGGAATGGCTGCAAAAAAGAGTACTCGAGGATCGCATACCTGTTATTGATAACTGGTGGCAAACTGAAACTGGGGCACCAGTTATCGGAAATCCTTACGGTATAAGTATGCTCCCTCAAAAGCCAGGATCAGCCGGCATTCCACTCCCGGGAATGGACCTTGCGGTAATGACACCAGAAGGGCAATTATGTGAGCCTGGAGAGAAAGGGATTCTTGTTTTAAAGCACCCGTTCCCTAATTTGACTCCTACTCTTTGGGGCGAACCAGCCAGGTACGGGACTGACTATTGGGAGCGAATTCATGGAGTGTATTTTACTGGAGACTTGGCCGAATTAGATGAAGATGGTTACGTCTGGTTTTCCGGGCGCGCCGACGAAGTCATTAAAATAGCAGCGCATAGGATAGGGACTATCGAAGTAGAATCAGCTTTCCTGAGGCACGATGACGTTGCCGAAGCAGGAGTAACTGGGCGTCCTGATGATCTACGTGGTGAGGTCATATCCAGCTTTATCGTACTCAAAGAAGGGCGCAAAGCCAGTGACAACCTTCGAAAAGCCCTTATTGAAACGGTAAGAACAGAATTAGGGCCTTTTGCTGTCATAGGAGAGGTGAATTTTGTCAAAATGCTCCCAAAAACTAGGTCTGGGAAAATAATGCGTCGAGTACTAAAAGCTGTAACGTTAAATACAGATCCAGGCGACATCACAACAATTGAAGATGAAGGCAGTGTCGATGAAGCTCGATTAGCTTGGCAGGAAATAAAAGGCGAGATTGAGCGCTGAGGAGGATGGAATGCTGGAAGGCAAAGTAGCTGTAGTCACTGGAAGCGGGCCCAACATCGGAGGAGAAATTGCGCGGACCTTAGCACAGCATGGAGCTAAAGTCGTCTGCGTAGATTTTCTAGATGATCGAGCTGCAGTAGCTGCGGCCTCTATTAAGGAAGCTGGAGGGGAAGCTATTAGCATTAGTGCAGATATCTCTACACCCGTAGGAGTAGGCGACGTCTTCCTCGCTGCCGATAAAGCATTCGGCAGAGTAGATATTCTAGTAAATAATGCTGCAGTAAATAATGAGGCAGGAATCCTAGACGTGGAATATGAAAAATGGAAATGGGTACAATCCGTAATTATGGACGGTACTATGCTCTGCAGTCAGCAAGCAGCACGAAGAATGGTTGATCAAGGCGAAGGAGGTGCAATAGTGAACACAGCCTCGACCACAGGGCATCGGGGTAAAGCAGGATTTATTAGTTACTCAGCGTCAAAGGGTGCCGTTTTGCAAATGACTCGGACCATGGCTGTCCAGCTTGCGCCTTATGGTATTAGGGTCAACTCAATCACACCTACTCAGACAGGCGACTCACGTGGTACAACCCCTGGGGGATCAACTGCTCCGAGAGCTGCAAAACCTAAAAATATACCACTGGGAAGGTGGGGCGATCCTTCAGACCAAGCTCAAGCAGTACTTTACCTAGCCTCTCCAATGTCTGCATACGTAACTGGTGAAAACATTAATGTAGATGGCGGATTATTGGCTCTATTCCCATCGGAGCGAGATCCCGGGCAAACTTAAAATTTAGACAAAAAGATCTTCTAGAGCCCAATTCTTATGAATCGAACCCGTCCTATATAAAGAATCTACGAGTTCTTGGACTGAAGAACCGTGAATATCTAAGCCTTGATTCCTTGGGAATAGTCCTAATTTTCTGAGTATTCCTACTTCAAGTCCCTGGTGAATAGCCTCATCAGGCTCTTCAGTCATATATATCTCAGTTGCGCTATCCATGGCACGACAAACAGCTTCAGCTAATCCGGGATTCAATTGGTGAGATTCTTCCTTTATCACTATCAGTGTATTTATAGGAAATCTATTCTTTTTTGCATTGTATTGCTTGATCAAAGGGTAAGGGTCTTCCACCAAAAATTTTACTGAGTCATCAAGAGTCGCATTGCCCCCTGCTACAACTAAGGCATCAATTTTCCCTTCAATTAGCTTCTGCTCTAAATCAATGGTTTTTTCGCGAAGGAACGCAGGTGGCTTTAAATAGGAAACCCCTGCTAGGGAATCATTTTCACCTTCGACCCAAGTTATTTTTTCCAAGTTTACGTCATACTCAGAAGCAAGTACTGACCTTAGCCAGACTGCAGGATTTGAAGAAAAGCCTAAAGGAACTCCTATTCTTTTACCTTCGAGGTCTTTAGGTGTCTCGATACCAGATTTTTTATTTACCGTTACACCTGTCAAAGGGAAAAAAAGATTAGGGAAAATGGGAAGCCCAAATAGCTTTACTCCACTATCTTTTGCAATGATGAAATTCCCTAGTGTCAATTCGCCCACATCATACGGGCGGGTCGTAACCATTGCAGGGAAAATCGGGGCAGGTGCGGGGCCAGCGTCAATTATTTCTACATCAAAATTTTCAACCTGAACTTTACCACTAATTAAGTGTCTAGTTTCTAATCGGTTACCTACTGCTACTGTAATCGCCATTATTTCCTCGTAGTTCGCGCATCATGAGCAGAAAAAGATCTACTACGTCCACTTTTAACGTCATACCGATGTCGAATAATATTAGTTAAATCCATGCTTGTAATCCGCACATAGATGGTCTCAGTTTCGCTTGAGCCCTGTGTACTGTGTATTTCGCCGGGTAGGAAATAGTGGGCATTACCAGGAAGCTGTTCAATTGTTTGAGTAGTTTGCAAGGAAGGCATTTCACTACGGTCATCTGAGTAGCGGTAAGCGTAGCGGGTCTGTGTATTTGAGCCTTGCTGTACTCCATATACCACAAAGCAGGCTCCATGGTCATGAGGCGACGGCACAGTCTTTTTTGCTGCTGGTTGCCGATATGCAAGTATCATGAATCCTGCATCAGGATGGCCTAATTCTTCGTCCTTATATATTTCATACGTCCCGTTTTCCTCACCGAACTTGTCGCTATTAAGTGGCCAGCCTGCATCAAAGCCTTTCTCAACAATCTGCGCAATCAAGTGAGCTTGCTCGCGAGGATCTAAAGAGTTTTGAAATACCGACCGAATTTCTTCAATTAGTTGTTCTTCAGTGTACGTTATGCTCATGAACCTTTAGCTTTTCAAAGTCGTTTCAAAAAATAAATCATCAACACTCATTTTATTAGGGATCAGGCCTTGTTCGTATTCATATGAAATAAATCGCTCTAAGTTCGGCCGATTAGCCTCAACTCCAATAGCCCAAGGATCCCCTCCAAACACATTACGCTCCTCTTCTAGGTAATGACGACCCCATGTCAATCTACTCCAATTTGGATCATCCATGTACCTAGTCCATATTTTCTGAGCATTTTGGAATCCTTCCATTACGCTTAACGCAATCCAAGGATGTCTATCTAATACTTCCGTTTTAAGCGCAATTATATGCATAATTGGATAAAACCCGTTTCGCTTGTAATAATTGATTTCTTCTTTTCGGGGGTCCGAAAATAATCGTCCAACTTCCTGCGCTTGCTCTAAATATGGCTTGGGCGGCCTAGGTGATAAGTACGCAGATACTTCCCCTTGTACCAATTCTTCGCCTAATGTTTTACCTCTCTCCATCCGTTCCACTGTCACATTAGCGGGGGGCTCAAAATCGACCGGTTCATCAGCAGTAGTCACCCAATGAACCTGATCTAACGGCACTCCGTATTCGGTTGCAAGATCACCTTTTGCGAGTACTGATAATGTAGTTTGAAAAGAACGTAGTGCAACTTTTTTCCCGATCAAATCTTTTGGTTCTTTGATTCCAAGCTGCGTATTGATATACATCTGAGACTGACTGAATAATCTACGAGGGAATATGGGGATTGCAGTAAGGGAAACTCCTCGAGCTTTAGCCATAACATATGATCCTAGGGACAATTCGCAAATATCAAATTCTTGATTTGCGAGCATTCTTTCATGCCTCCTACCGCCGATACCTTCTTGCCCAATAATGAGTAAGTTGAGATCAATACCTTTCATTCCCGCAGTTCCTTCAATCCATGGTATGTGGCGCTCGTAATGATCGAGAGCCATGCTTAAGCTAAGGTTACTCATTAAAGATTTTCTCCGTATTCTTTTGCCATTAGTTTTATATCTGGCTCTTCAAGCAAACATGCAGTGCCGTCTTCCCAGAAAGGGACTCCATCAAGTGCAATTGATTGATTTGAAATGTAGGCTGATAAAGAGGACGGAATCCTGCCTATATGGAAATGCATAACATCAGAATTGCTCTGCTGGCCAGGTTTTTTTTCGGCCTTCGGATGGAACCCTCCATGAAATGAGTCAATTTGGTACGAATTCTCAAAACCATATTGATCTACATTTCGATTTAGCAATGATTGAAGTTGTTTTTTAGTCCATATCGTATTACCAGAAGGATCGTCGCGTTGGTTAGATCTAGTGCTTTCTTCATCCCAATCTATTCGCTGTAGCCGATTGTCCATAACTGATAAAAACATCGGGCTTTGGAAGGCATTCCTATCAGCCATTCCAGGATGGTCAAAGGCAATTACTCCCGCTGCATCGGCGCTTCCTACTGGTGCATATACTTCTCCGGGAAACACACGCTCAGTTCTACTAAGTTCAGCATCTTGAACAAAAAACGCGTCAGCAACTTCGCTTGCAGAAGCAACGCGACCAGCAATATCTGTGCCTTGCGGAGTTGTTATTCTATAAGTTTGTGCAGTTTGCGTAATTTCTTCTATCTTCCCTGCCAATGCCATAACAAGGCGCCAATCAAAAAGTGAATGCGCTGTTGCAATTGCTTCAGGAGTGCGAATTCGATTGTTTACGCGTGTCAAAGATGCATGATTATTATCTGTTAAATAATTAAGTAGTAATACTCGATTGAAAGCACCATTAAGTATTAATTTGTCGGCTGCTAAAATTTCAGAAAACTCCCTAGATTGTAGTTGCTTTTCTGAATTAATAGGCTCTGTCCATAAGGAGATTGGCTTTCCTCCTGCATTTGTAATTGCTTCTTCAATTAAATCAATGAGCGAGGAATCCATAGTCCCTCGCTCATTGATTAATAGAACATTTTCGCCTTTTTGGACTGAAACACAGTGATTAACGAGATTGGAAACTCCGTTTAAAATCCTTGTCGTTTCATCTGCCATAATTCCCTAACCTAGTCGATAGAAACGCTCGGCGTTTCTATACAAAATCGCGGCCTTATCAGAAGAAGTAAGGTCAGGATTATCTCGAAGCTCACTAATTTCTTCTTTGCATGTTTGATGATTCACTTCATGCGGAAAGTCAGAAGAAAATAAAAATGGTTTATTCCCTGCTACTTTTACAGCAAAAGGAAGCGTCAGTTCATCACCTTCCACTCCTACAAAAATCCTGTCTTCGTCTACATTCCGTAAAATGTAATCGGTAACAGATTCGCCTTTATTCATTTGCAGAAATCGGCGCTCAGGGTCATATTGAATATGGCTGTCCCATGAACGCTGAAACCTTTCTAGGCAACCAACAAACCATGCTGCACCTGCCTCAAGGAAACCAAATCTGGCATTCGGATACTTATCCAATACTCCATTGAAGACAATACCGGCAAAGTTCACCATTTGCCCGAAGGGATGACCCAATGCGTTTACCGCAGCATACGGGCTCATATCATCAAGACCCATGTGGTCATGAACGCCGCCATGAATTCCTATTGCGCAACCTAACCTGTCAGCCTCTTCGTAGATAGGCCAGTATTTGGGGTCACCAAGATGGTTTTGCAATTGCAATGCACCGGTACCTGGCAACATGGCTCCAGTGAAACCCAATTCTTCAACGATCCTTCTAAGTTCAATGACAGCCTCTGCAGGTTCTTGCAATGGAATAAGCCCCGCAGCTTGGAACCTTGAATCTTTACTTACGTATTCATCGTAGACCCAATTGTTGTACGCACGTGCAAGTTCTATGGCCCAATCCCGACTTACAACCCTACCAAAAGCCAGTCCATTCGATGTGTAAAGAACAGTTTTATCAACTCCGACATCTTGTAAAAAATCGACCCATCCTTCTCTACCAACCTGGGCAAATGCTCCTTCAGGTAAGAAATGCTTATTGGCTGCATGTAAATGGTCGTTTGGAGGAAAAGGACCTCTGGTCGTTACAAAACTTCTGTCTTTGTATTCATCAGGCATTCGATCCCAAATAGCCTGATGGTCTTCAACCAAATGACCATCCCCATCAATAACTCTTTCAATATTCTCGGTAGTCATCATTTAGCTCCTTAATTCGTTGCTAGCTGGTAAAACCGCCCAGCGTTGCGATACATAATGGCTTCTTTATCTTCAGCTGAAAGCTCTGTGTTTTCACGTAATTCATTTATTTCTGCCTTGCAAGTATCTGCGTCTACTTCATGGGGATAATCAGAAGAAAATAAATAAGGTTTGTTGCCAGTGATCCTAACTGTTTCTGGAAGTGCTAGCTCATCACCTTCAACGCCAATAAATATCCTGTCTTCGTCTATATGCCTACAGATATAGTCAGAAACCTGTTCGCCTTTGCGAATATTTAAAAATCTACCTCGAGGATCATATTGAATATGGGACGCCCATGAACCATTAAAGCGCTCCATGCAAGTAAGAAGCCAAGCTGCGCCTGCTTCCATAAAGCCAATTTTTACACCTGGGTATTTATCAAATACTCCGTTAAAAATGATCCCTGCGAACGCCACCATTTGGCTCATTGGATGCCCAAGAGCATTAATGGGTGCATATGGGCTCATATCGTCCATCAATAAGCCTTCGTGCGCGCCCCCATGAATACCTAATGCGCAGCCTAATTTTTCTGCTTCTTCATAGAGAGGCCAGAATTTACTGTCTCCTAAGTGGGGTTGCTGTGCTCCTGTAGAAGGAAGCATTGCTCCCACGAAGCCAAGATCTTTGACCATACGTCGAAGTTCTTCTACTGCTGCTGCAGGCTCTTGTAGAGGGAGTAAGCCCATAGCTTGAAACCTATCACCTCTGGATACATACGTGTCGTATACCCAATTGTTATATGCCCGTGCAAGTTCAGTGGCCCAGTCCCTGCTGACAATTTTTCCAAATCCTAAACCGCCAGTTGTGTATAAAACGGTAGAATCAACTCCGACTTCATCCAGAAATTCTATCCAGCCATCAGGGCCGACATTAGCAAACGCCCCTGGCGGCGTAATATGACGGTTAGCTGAGTGCAAATGATCTATAGGAGGAAACGGATTGCGAGCACCTCTATCGCCAAAGCTTTTCCCTTTGTACTCTTCCGGCATGTAAGCAACAATGGCATCGATATCCTCCATAATATGCCCATCACCGTCAATTATTCTCTCTAAGTCTATAGACTGCTTCGTAGTCATTTAGCCCCCCCTATGTGTACTAATTTATGTACTCTTTTTGGTTGTGTGGAGCAATGTCGTTGTCCACATCATCCGTTATAATGCGATTGTATGTCGCTGCTGAAGTGCTCGCAACATTTTCAGCAATTGACCCAAGTAAGAATCATCTTCTAGACTCTGATCAAAGAAATAGCCCATAGGAGGGCAAATGGTAACGAGAAATGCTGATTTAGCAAACTGGCAAGAGCCAGAAGGTATGAATAAAGCAGGTTTTGGCTTTTGGAAAACGCCAAAATCTCCTTATGATTTATTTATGGAAGCCCAAGGATTTGAAATACATCGTGATATCGGAGTTAGAAGAATCCAAGATTTACCTCTCAAGCCGGTGAAAAGGCTTGGAGGGAATGGCGTAGCTATACAGTTACTGGGTACTGAGCATCTATGGGGAATGTATGTTATAGAAGTTCCTGCAGGAGGCGCTCTTCATCCTGAGAAGCATATGTATGACAAGATTGTATACGTTGCAGAGGGTAGGGGTTCAACAGAAGTTTGGCACGAAAGTAGCACTAAAAAGCAAACATTTGAATGGAGCGCAGGCTCTCTTTTTGGCATTCCTTTGAATGCTACTCACCGTATAGTGAACGCTACTTCCAGTCCAGCATTACTACTATGTGGTACCACTGCACCTAACATAGTAAATCTTATTCGAGATCCTGAGTTCATATTCAATAATCCTTATGAATTCAAAAATTTATTTGATGCAGAAGATGACTACTTCAAACCTGTAGATGATGTTTTCGCTGACCCTGTCAGAGGTCTTGCGATGCGCAGAACTAACGTAATACCTGATATCGTCAATTGTCATTTACCTCGTGATAACAGAAGGTCATTCAGTTATCGACGTGTAGAGCCTCATATGGCTGGCGCAAACATGTATATGAAAATTGGGCAGTATGAAACTGGTCAGTATTCAAAAGCACACAAACATTCTTCAGGTGCGATACTTGTATGCATTAAAGGAAAAGGTTATAGCGTGACATGGCCTAGTCAGCTTGGTGAGCACCCATTCGAAAGTGGACATGGTGACGAAGTTAGAAGGCAAGACTACGAACCTGTAGGTATGATTAGTGCAGCACCGATGACAGGCGACTGGTTTCATCAGCACTTTGGGACATCACCAGGAGGAATCCGTTTCCTTATTTTTGATGGGCCTTACGGACCTGGAATAAAGCCAGGAAAAGCCCCGGGCTCTGATGCCAGAGATGGTGGAGCGCAAGATACTCGAGATGGAGGTAATGCCATTGCCTTCCCAGACCAAGATCCTGCTATCAGAACAGAGTTTGAAAGAATGATTGGCCTAGAAGGATTGGAAAGCACTATGCCTGAATGGGCCTACACTGATTACGCACCCCCTCCAGGCGCTGCGGACGTTGGTGGCTTCTAGAATGAATAATAAGAAGGGGCGCTTGTGCGCCCCTTCTTATTATTATCGTATTAATCTCGTATATCTTGTAGAAACCACTCAGTAGGTAATTCTCGTCCGAGTCCTTGCTGCCGAGCTTTTTCGTATACCATTCCACCAACAGCAGCAAATTGTAATCCCTGATTTCCACTGTTGAGGTACAGAGTTATATCTTCAGGTGAAGTTCTTTGAATATTTCCACTAGCTAGATCATTGAAGGTAGGGGTGCTATCGTCACCACCTGCTCCCACTCGTGAACCAGCATGGCGTTGAGGTAATCGTTTTTTTTCTTCTTCAGTACCCCCAATATAATCCCCGTTGTTGTAACCTTCTCCCATATGTCTTGGGTCTTCATTACGAGGGCGGGAATGAGCAACGCCTTGCTTTACGATAATGTCCGCGCGCGAAAAAACTTCTTCATCTAATTCGCCTCTAACATCAGTAACATGCTGCCCTGACTGCAGCCATGCGCCCTTTAACGCAGGTTCCATAGCGTTTGTGCAAGCCGCCACAATATCAACTCCCTCTACTGCAGCTTCGGGGGTATCGACAGCTCTTACTTCTAGCTCTAATTTCGCAGACATCTCTTCAGCGTAAAGCTCACGGTTCGCCTCCGTTGGACTGAATACTTTCACCTGCCTTATATCCCGTACTGCGGCAAAAGCCTCAAGGTAAGTACGTGCCATACCACCTGATCCCAACATTCCAACTGTTTGAGAATCTGGTCGGGAAAGGTACCTCACTCCCAATCCAGCTCCACCGCCAACACGCATATGCTGCAAAATGCCGTCGTTAATTATCGCCAATGGCTCTCCATTTTTTGTACTAAATAAGAATATCAAACCACAATATAATCCAGGCTCTACAGAGTATTTATCTTCTTTCCAGTATCCATGTTCATCGGTAGGCCAAAAGAGGATGTCTGATTTCATTCGGATTGCAAAGACACCAAGTTCTTTACTTGCCCCTTCCATTGTGCCCCATCGGTAATAACCGTCTGTTCGTTCCGCAGGCATGTACAAATCAATCCTCGGCCTATGAACTGAGTCCCCAGTTGGTAATCCGCGAAATGCTCTATCCTGAGCATCTATACAATCAATCATAGGTAAAAGTTTTTCTACTTCAGCATTATTAATAAGTAACATTCTCTACTCCTTTAATCTACCGTGGCAGTTTGGTGTTCTAGGAAAATTTCTTTACGTTGAATACCTGAGTTTTCTACTGCCAGTAATAATTCTAATGTCGCATTACCCCAAGAACCATCTGCAGGTAGAGGTCTGTCTGTCGTTATTGCGTCATAGAAAGTATTTATCCTGCCATCTCTACCGTCTTCGTACGTAATCAGAGGTATTTCAACTCTTTCTTTATCTCCATACACTACTAGACCTTCAGGAGTCATTCTCACGTCACCATGGTCAAAACTGGCAACAAATGGGCCGCCCAAAATCCAGCCCGCTGATGAAGGACCGGGTTCTTCAAACATATCGCCTGAGCGATCAAGTCCATACCGTTCTGCTCGTGCAGCCAATTCTTCCCAATCGGCTCCATTTGATGATGCAAGCTCCTTACGTGCAGCTGCATGCTTTTCTGGGTTTGGGAAAATACCTTCTTTGCCAACACCATGAACCAATTCACGTGAGTCCCAATGGTCGTAACCACTATAAACAGCTGTCGCAAAAACTCCGTTCTCAAAATCCACATATGCTGCGTGCGCACCGGGTACCCGCCTTTCAGGGTCCCAAGTCGCTGCCGTACCTCGCACGCTACGAACTAATCCGCCCCCAATGGTTCTGATTATGTCGAATTGGTGCGGTCCCTGCCTCCAGAGAATACCTCCGCCAGGACCAGGCGTTAATTCTTCACCAGAGCGAGGTCTGTATAACCAATCTTGGTATCTCCAGTGATTGATCATTCGCAATTGGCCTAATTCTCCAGTGCAAACCATTTCTCGAATTCTAAGAATTCTTGGTTCAAAGCTATGCTTTACGTTCACTCCTAAAAGTACTCCGTGCTTTTCGGCAGAAGCTACTAGGGATAGTCCTTCTTCAACATCTACTGTCATTGGCTTCTCAATAAGAACATGCTTTCCAAATGACATCGCAAGCTCACAATGAGTTGTATGCAGGTGATTTGGCGTGGCAATATACACTAAATTAATGCCGGGCTGGCTACATAATTTTTCAGCATCGGTAGTTACCATTGCGTTTGGAAAATCTTCTTGAAAACGACTTAATATCTCAGGGTCTAAGTCTGCAGCGCCTCGTATTTCGAATTTCGGATTTATTGCAAATCTTGGGATCATAGCAACTGCAGCACCGCCCAAGCCAATGATTCCTACGCCAATTACTGTCTGATCAATTGTCACTCTATTCTCCAGTTATACAGGTTTATTTATTGTTTTTCGAAGTTACGTCTTGGATTTGTTTAAGAATCTGGGCATCATTTTGTTTGATGTCCAATGCGACTCGGAATGGTTGAGGCCATGACACTGGATTCCCGGTCGCATCTTTAAGGCTATAGTAAATTTCAAGTCTATTTAATTCAGGGTCACGAAAATAAATACTTGCGGTGTTTCCGTGAGTAACAATTGAATCAATTGTTACTTCATCCGCAATAAATCTTTCATGAAACTGCCTCACTTCCTCTAAGCTATCAACATGGAATGAAATTTGCTGGATAATTTTCGCTTCTGCATCAGTATTTCGCCCTGCAGTTAAGAAAAGCTCGTGGTGTTCTAACTCTGGATTAGACGACAAAAAGACCATCTGCCTTTCATTACTATAATCAGTAACAGTCATTCCAAGTGTATTTTCATAAAAATCACGCATTACTCCGATATCATTACAAAACAACCCGACGTGTCCTAGTGAAGTTACTTTTGGCATAGCTACTCCTTACACTTTTTCAGTTACTTTTAGTCCAAACTAGCCATTACATCTCTAGAGTCGAATCCCCCCTCCAAAATCCCAAATATCAAATCCCATTGGCCTTGTCGGTAAGTGAGGCAAGGCACTTGATGATTTCCGTCGGGACTTTTCCAGACGGTTCCAGGAAATACTAACGAAAATCTTTGGAATTCATCAGACAATTGATCTTGATGTTCTAAAGCGTATTCAGCTTGCCATTGGCCTAATAGTCCGTTCATTTCTAAAATCAGATTAACCATAGGGTCGCCAATAATATCTTCTGTCCCTTCTGCAAATGCATTAATCTGGAGTTCCTGAACAGAGAAATTAGTTGGCTCAAGCACATCTTTTATTAGTTCCCAACCGTCATTAGTTTTGTCGTTCTTCAAGGTTCCTGGAATTGTGGGATTCGACAATTCGTTAAGGATTTTTTTTAATCCTTCCGGGTTCTCTATCCATTTTTTTGCAGTGTCCTCATCCAGGTTCTCTGGAATTGACATGATCAATGAAGAAACAAAATTTGAGTACCAACCAGGGAAAGACATTCTATGCTCCAATAAATTACTTATTTTTAATCAACAAGAGTATGCTTCAGCAAGATGAGAAATGCACGCTATTTATTGAGGTGTGAGTAATGACTGAAAATAATTATTACGACGTAATTGTAATTGGTGGAGGATCAGCAGGATGCGTTGCAGCAACGAGGCTCTCTGAGGATCCATCAAGAAAAGTTTTACTTTTAGAGGCTGGCCCAGACCCTGACCCAATCCCTCATATTATCGCAGACGGTACCTCAAGTAATCGCCCCATACTTGAATCACCTTTTGTCATTATGTACCCAACCGAAAGAAAAATTGATGGAAGTGAATATTACCCAATTAGCGGCCGGGTACTTGGTGGAGGCTCGTCAGTGAATATGATGGGGGTAGTGAGGCCGACTCAGCATGATTTAGAAAAATGGGAGTCTCTAGGAAACCCTGGTTGGTCATATGAAGACTGTTTACCTTTCCTTAAACGAATAGAAAGTGATCAAGATTACCCAAACGCCCCGCACCATGGGAACAAGGGCCCATTGACAGTAAAGCGCCGTCTTTCATTTGACAATCCACTTGATGCGCCGCAAGAAGCATTCAAGCAGCGAGCTTTAAACCTAGGATACCCATTGCTACCTGATCGAAACGTCCCCAATCCTTTTGGGATTTCAATGGGTGCATCCAATGTCAAAGATGGAATCCGGCAATCCACTGCCGTAGCATATTTGAACCCTGCTCGAGAAAGACAAAACTTAACAATCATTGCAGATGCTCCAGTCTTATCCTTAGATTTGGTTAATAACCAAATCCGATCCGTTAAATACAAGCATGGATCTCAAATCAAAGAAGCATCTGCTGATACTTATGTCCTTAGTTCGGGTGTATACCACAGCCCTCAAATACTTATGCTTTCGGGTATAGGCTCAAAGGAAGACCTTGAACCATTGGGCATAAATATTGTCCACGAATTACCTGGGGTAGGGCATAACTACCAAGATCACGCGGCAGTTAACATGGTCTTTGAAAGCACTGAAGGGTTTGCTGCTGACTGGGTTGTATCAGGTTTACAACTTATCTATAAGAGTGATCCTCAATTACCCAATGGGGATTTCCATCTGTATATGCGGGCACCTATGGTAATTGAAGGCTTGAAACCTCTTATGCCTTTTGCTGCTAATTTAATTGAGCAAAAATCGAGAGGTCATGTATACATCACCAGCACTGACCCTGATCAATTACCTATCATAGACGATGGGCTCTTGCAGCATCCCGATGATACAAAAGCCATGCAAAGGGCTATGGAATTTATACAAAATTTCGTGGATGACGATACTATGCGTCCATATTTTGGAAGATTAACGCAACCTGGGCCCAGTGACGATTGGATTGAATACGCCCAATCAACTTATGATTGCTACCATCATGGAGTTGGGACCTGCATGATGGGACCGTCTTCAAATAACATGTCTGTAGTAAATAATCGACTAAAAATGCATGGAATTGAAAATTTATACGTAGCAGATGCATCCATAATGCCTACGGTAACCCATGCAAATACCAATATTACTTCAATAATGATTGGTGAAAGAGTTTCAGATTTCATTAACGAAGATTCTGCATAATTTAAGGAGTATTCATGGAAAATAATCAATTTTACGATGTCATAATTATTGGAGGAGGTTCTGCAGGTTGTGTTGCTGCTACACGCCTATCAGAAGATCCTCGTCGTAACGTCTTATTGCTTGAAGCTGGACCTGATCCGCAGCCTATCCCTGAAATGATCGCAGATGGAAAAGGGAATAACCGACCAATTCTTGAATCTGAGTATGTCGTAATGTACCCCACAAAGCGAAAGATTGACGGGAGCGAATATTTTCCTCTAAGTGGACGCGTGCTTGGAGGTGGCTCGTCAGTGAACATGATGGGCGTCTCTAGGCCTACACAGTATGACTTAGATCGATGGGAATCTTTAGGAAACCAGGGGTGGTCCTATGAGGACTGCCTGCCGGTTCTGAAAAGAATTGAAACTGATGAGGATTTTGGTCATTTACCGTATCACGGCAATCAAGGACCTCTAACGGTACAGAGAAAATTATCATTTGATGATGGTGAGCTAGCTCCACCAATGCAAGCATTTGTGGACCGGGCAACTAACTTAGGTTTCCCTATAATGCCTGATAGCAATGTGCCGACCAGGTTCGGACTTTCTCCTTCAGCATCTAATGTTAAGGATGGTAAGCGTCAATCTACCGCAGTAGCTTACATAGGGCTGGCAAGAGACCGAGCGAATTTGACAATTATTGATAATGCGCCGGTTGTAGGCATAAAAACTGATGGCTCGCGCGTGACGGAAGTACAATACGAACAGGGAAATGAAATTCATACAGCGGGCGCAGACACTTTTATTTTAAGTGCAGGAACATACCATAGTCCTCAAATATTAATGCTTTCAGGCTTTGGCCCAATATCTGAGCTTGAAAAGCATGGAATTAAAGTCGTCCACAACCTAGAAGGAATTGGCTCCAATTATCAAGATCATGCGGCAGTAAATATGACTTTTGAAGGGGCAGGGGAGTTTTCTCCCGACTGGGTCGTTGCAGGGTTTCAATTAGTTTATAAAACACACCCAGACCTACCTGTAGGGAATTTCCATATCTATATGAGAGCTCCTATTGGCGTAGAAGGACTTAAGCCAATGATGCCGGTCGCTATGAACCTTGTGGAACAAAAATCTAGAGGACGTATTTCCTTAAACTCTACTAACCCCCATGAACTTCCAATAGTAGATGATGGAATGTTGCAGCATCCAGACGATATCGCAGACATGCTAAACGTAATGGAATTCATACGAAACTTCATGGATGATTCAGTTATGAAACCATATTACGGCAAATTAATGCTTCCATCTGAAGACGAAGATTGGACAGAATACGCCCAGTCAACTTATGACAGCCATCATCATGGTTCTGGTACTTGTATGATGGGATTAGCTTCTAATCCCATGGCAGTAGTAGATAACCGGTTACGCATGCATGGTATGGATAACCTATTCGTAGCAGACGCATCCATATTTCCGACTGTCCCGCACAGTGCTACAAACGTCTCAGCCATTATGGTTGGCGAAAGAGTTTCAGATTTTGTTAAAGAGGCTGGCCATTAGAGTAACGTTACCAGCCCTCTGAAAGATTAATCTATATCAAAGTCTTCAGCGCTTTTTCCTCGCTTCGGACTATTATTAAAGCCAACATTTTCTTCAAAAGGCTTAAATTCTCTCGAGGCTTGGCAATATTTACAAATACCAGCCATCGACGCACTGGGCATACCCAGAACCCAATGGTGAGCATTTGTGGGTGAGTTCGGGCACAAAACATCGCGCTTAGAATTACTCTCTGAAATCTTCGTTGTCACTTGCATTTCTCCGTATCTGCAACCCAAGGATTACCTAAGTTGGTTTTGGTGGAGATGGGGGAGGGTCGAACTCCCCGTCCAAGAGACGTTTAGTACAGATATACTACAGGTTTATCCGGTGTTTATATGGTACATCAGGCGAACCCACCGGCGGGTTGCCTAAATACCTGCCGCCAAATCTTAAGTGGTTCACAGCGGCAACAGAACCACTGCACCTCGGCTATATATCGCCTTCATAGACCGTCGAGGTTAGTCCACGAGACGTAGTTGCGTTATTTACGCAGCTAGAGCGACTTGTTCGTCGGCATTTAATGTTTTGCCGCGTGATTTACGAGTGTGCGACAAACTCGACCTGCAATCCTTCCAAACTAATCCCCTGTCGAAACCACGCATCCCCTTAATATATTTATATATATTGTACTACGTACGAAAAATCAGAGATTTTCTACCTTAGTACGTACGATGCCGGATTGATCGAGCAATTTCTCTATCTGTCTCACGTTGCATAATTACCCGTCTTTTATCGTATCGATGGCGACCTTTGGCAAGTGCAATTTCTACTTTCGCATGGTGCCCTTTGATATAAAGGCGAATTGGTATAATAGTTAGTCCTTTTTCACCAGCTGACTGACCAAACTTGCGAATTTGATCAGAGTGAAGCAAAAGCTTTCTCGAGCGGGTAGGTTCATGCCCCCATGGACCAGAAGACTGCCATTGCGCGATATGAAGGTTATGCAACCAAATTTCGCCATTTCGAATATTTGCGAAAGAATCTCTAATATTCACCCGACCAGCACGGATAGCTTTAATTTCCGTACCGGTTAAAGCTATCCCAGCTTCTAAATGATCCAAAATATCATAATCAAATCTAGCCCTGCGATTATCGGCAATTGTTAAGATGCGAGGCTTGTCGTTCAAACCAGTATTTTTCTGAGGTGTTTTCTTTTTCTTAGAAGCCATCTACGACCTCAACATCCTATCCATCTCAATTACTGCCGTATCAAGAAACAAGTCCGTTAGCTTCTGCTGTTCGATATCAGGTTGGTAATTACAAAGCTGATTTAGTGATTTTTCTAAATTAGGATAGTCTTCCATTTTTACTGAATATTCTGCATGAATTGCACATAAATCAGTAACATGAGTACCTATTTCGCTCAATGTTTTCGGATTCAAAGGGCGCCCTAGAACAATATCAGGCTCAAGCCCATCGCCTTCAATTTGTCGGCCTTTAGGAGTAAACCATCTAGCCATAGTGATATAAAGTCCTGCCCCTGAGTCTAAAACTTCTAAAGTGTTTACTGAACCTTTCCCAAAGGTTCTTGTTCCTACAATCTTAGCTCTTCCATTATCTTGTAACGCTCCAACTACTACTTCAGAGCCCGAAGCGCTGAAATTATTAACTATGGCTACTAACGGAATATCAAAGGCTATTCCTTCACCTGTTACATTCATTACGGTTTCAGCACCACTAGATTCTACCCAGCGTAATACTTCGCCAGTTGATATAAATTCGGAAGCAACAGCAACCGCCGCAGTAACAAGGCCGCCTCCATTATTACGCAGGTCAATTATCAAGCCTTTTGCACCAGCGTTCGTTAAATCTTGAATAGCAGTTCTGAAATTTTCGGCAGTTGTAGCATCAAATCTAGATAGTTGAATATATCCAATGTCATCACTCTGCATGCGTGCAAGCACTGAACTAATAGAAATAGTCTGGCGCAGAATTTGTATGTTAAATGGTACGGGGGTACCAACTCGAGAAATAGTCAAACGAACAATCGTACCTTGAGGACCTCTCACTTGAGTAACCACCTCATCCAAAGTTTTACCCTTAACCAAATCTCCATCTACTGCCAGTAGCTTATCTCCGGGTTTAATTCCCGCCTCCTGAGCTGGGGAGCCAGGAAGAGGGCCTAAAATAACAATTTCCCCACCACGTTCAGTGACGCTTGCACCGATCCCTTCGAAGTCAGAGGCCATGCCTTCCAGTGCGCTATTGAAATGCTCTACACGGGTCTGCGACATGTAGGTAGTGTAGGGATCATCAACAAAATCGATGACTCCTTGTATCGCAGCGCGGTTCAGGTCGTCTGAATTGAGAAGGTCTTGGTCAATAAAGCTGGACTGTAAGCGCTCAATAACAGCGTCAAGTTCATCAGTTTTAATTGATGAGCCTTGCGAGCATGCACTTAGAACGATATGCAAAAAGCAAAAGGTACATACAAATGCAATTTTAAGAATTCTAGACTGCCATAATAAGGTTGGCATAAACACTCCGTAGGTTAGTAGCAAAAAATACTACATAATCAATTATATCGGAGGTGAATCAAAAATACCCTTCACTTTACATAACATAAATAGTGCGTCGTAATAAACTATTATTCAATCGCAAGCAATTTGCCTGGTTCAACCCCTGAGCCAAGATTGAGTTCAGACACTGTTTCTTCAACCGCGATTAGCAATTCTCCCAAGCCAAGACCAGAAACCGCTGAAGTAAGCACTGCAGTTGAACTGCCTATATCTTCGATAAAGCTCCGACTTACATCGGGGTCAAGCAGATCAGCTTTATTCATGCCCAAAATTCGAGGCTTATTTGATATACCTAGTCCATCAATTATTGCTTCCACAACCTCTACTTGCTCTGCTGCATTAGGATGGGAAATATCAATTACGTGAAGTAAAATATTAGATTCTTGGACCTCTTCAAGAGTTGCCCTAAACGCAGCAATTAACGTTGGAGGAAGTTTCTGTATGAAACCAACAGTATCCGTGAACAATGCGAACTTACCACTGGGTAGTCGTACTTTTCGAGTTACAGGATCCAGCGTGGAAAACAATTGGTCCCGAGAAAGAACTTCAGCACTAGAAATAGCATTCAATAAACTGCTTTTTCCTGCGTTCGTATAGCCTAAAAGCGAAATGACTGGAACTCCATTCCTAAAGCGCCTTGACCGGTATTGAGATCGATGTCTTCTCACTTTTTCTAATTCTTGTTTCATCCGATGAATGCGTAAATTAATTAACCTGCGATCTGTTTCTATTTGTGACTCACCTGGGCCCCGAGTTCCGATTCCTCCGCCCAGTCTTTCTAAATGACTCCATTGGCCAGCCAAGCGAGGCAACAAGTATTCAGCTTGCGCAAGTTCTACTTGAAGCCTTCCTTCATGAGTACGTGCGTGCCGGGCAAATACATCAAGAATCAGCGCCGTTCTGTCAATAACCTTCACAATTCCATCGAACGAACGTTCTAAATTACGTTGCTGTGTAGGAGTTAATTCATCGTCACAGATTACCGTTTCAAAGTTAACTACGCTTTTTAATGTTTTCAGTTCATCCAACTTACCCTTACCAAGGTAAGTCACTGATGGAGCCTCAAGATACTGCGTAATTGAACCCACTACCTCAGCGCCCGCAGTAGCAGCTAATTGCGAGAGCTCCTCAAGTGAATCATCTAACGGCCAAGTTGCCGCGCGTGACTTAATGCCCACCCCCAGAAGCATTGCTCTCTCAGGTTTATGTGCTGTTTCAACAGTCATGTTACGTCGTGCTATAAGGCTTATACTCCGTATACATACCTAAACAAGTTTTCCCATTTGAAAAACAAGACGGTAAGTTCTAATTATTCGGTAGGCTTGGTAGGCAATTTCCAACCTTCAAGCCTCTTTAGCCCTTCTTCAACACGTTCATCTGGAGTTGTTAATGACAACCGTATGTAGCCTTCCCCAGCCTCTCCATACCCTCTACCAGGAGTAACGACAACCGCATGCTGATCCAATAATTCTGTCGCAAGTTGCGCAGAGCTCCAGCCTTCAGGGCACTTGGCCCAGATATAAAACCCTGACTTGGGTCGGTTAACCTCAAGACCTATATTCAAAAGAGTATCGACTACACGATCACGTCGACGGCGATATATTTCGTTATTGCTTGCATGCCAGTCACTCGTAGTGACGTCCAAGGCTTCAATACCCATATATTGGATAGCCTGGGGGATGCCTGAATCCAAGTTTGATTTAACTCGCACGAGAGCGTCAATTAAATCTTTATTTCCAACAGCCATCCCTACTCGCCAGCCAGTCATATTGTATGTCTTTGATAGTGAATGGAATTCAATTCCAACGTCTTTTGCTCCGTCAGTCTGCAGGAAACTTGGCGCAACGTATCCATCGAAAGTAACTTCTGAATAGCAGGCATCATGGCATACTGCAATATCGTATTCCTTTGCAAACGCCACAACTTCTTTAAAAAACTCTGGGGTAGCTAATCCACCCGTAGGGTTATTCGGGTAATTGATCCACATAACTTTTGCTTTTTTAGCAATGTCTACGGGAATTAATGATAAATCTGGGCGAAACCCATTAGATTCCAGAAGTGGCATCATATGAGAAGTTCCCCCTGCAAACATTGTCCCAACGCTGTAAACCGGGTAAGCAGGATCTGGTACTAGCGCTATATCACCTGGGTCAATAAGGCACAGGGCCATATGCCCAACACCTTCCTTTGCACCAATCAAAGGAACGATTTCTTTGTCCTCAAGCTCAACATCAAATCTGTTGCCGTACCATCTTGCGATTGATTGTCGTAATTCTGGCAAGCCGTCAGACTCGGGATATCTATGATTTGGAGCATCGTCAATGGTCTTTTTTAAACCGTCCAGTACATGATCTGGTGTTGGGACGTCGGGGTCCCCGATACCGAAGCTAATTACATCAACACCTTGCGAGCGTTTCTCGGCAATTTTCCGGCTGATTTCTAGAAATAAATACGGTGGAAGCTGGTTAAGCCTGTCAGCTATCTGCATCGTCTACGAACCTCCAAATAAGGAATTTTTAAATATACCTGAGATTATACGTGTTACCCGGCAAGAGTACGACTAAAGAGCAATTTGGCCAGAGAAAACTTCAACAGCGTCACCGTCCATCAATATCGATCCTTCTCCTGACCAACTAATTGTCAAATCGCCCCCAGGAACACCCACTTCAACTTGTTCGCTCAAATAACCATGTAACTGGCCGGCAGCGACCATAGCAGAAGCTCCCGTACCGCATGCAAGAGTTATTCCTGAGCCACGTTCCCATGTTCGTGAAATAATTTGGCCTGAACTTACTACATTGACAATGTGAAAATTCACTCGGTTTGGAAATGCTAGATGGTGCTCTACTAATGGACCAATTCTAGTCAAATCGAATTGATACACATCTTCTTCTAAAAACGCGACAACATGCGGGTTACCCATTGATACAGCTGTAAGTATTAACTCCAAGCCTTCAATTTCAAGCGAAGCATCAAAGGTTAATTCGTTTTGATCAACGCTTAACAATGAAAAGGTTTTTTTGTCTAATAGAGCAAAATTGCTTGGCCCAAGGTGTTCTGGGTTTACCGGAATATCTAATGACCTAAAAATTGGAGGGCCCATATCTACTCTAGCCCCATTAATAATGGAGCCATCCTTCAAAGGGATGACTTTCAATACCCCTGCCCCAGTTTCAATCTCTAAAGGTCTCTCGTTCACTTGCACCAAATCACTCTCAAGAACATATTTGGCAAAGCAGCGAATTCCGTTCCCACACATTTCTCCTTCAGAACCATCTGCATTGAACATTCGCATCCGAACATCCGCTAAAGATGAATTCGTAGCAATAATTAGCCCATCTGCCCCGATCCCAAAATGTCGATCAGAAACTTTTCGTGCTACTTCTGCCCAGTCTTTTTCCTGTTCAAAAGCATTCATATATATGTAGTCGTTACCAGTGCCTTGAAGCTTAGTGAAATCCATAATTACTCCTCCTGTATTCTAACATGCTGATACAATCCGGTTATGAATATTTCAAGTACGGATGCCCTAATCATTTTGGATGTTCAAAATGATTTCTGCCTCGGTGGCACTATGCCTGTCCTAAATGGCGAACTTGTTGCAGAGAGATTAACTTTGGTGGCAAAAAAATTTATACAAAAAAAAGCTTTTGTCTTTGCTACACAGGAGTGGCACCCAAAAGACCATTCTTCATTTCTTTCCGCAAATGGGCAATGGCCTGACCACTGCATACAATTCACTAGTGGTGCGGATTTTCACGAATCCCTTCAACTTCCAGTGGAATCAAATATTGTCAGGAAAGGTTCGAACAAAGATATTGATGCCTACTCAGGGTTCGTCGATTCGCAGCTTAGGGAATTGTTATTAGAAAAAAAAATAGCACGCCTATTTATTGGTGGGATCGCTACGGATACATGCGTACTGAATACAGTCATAGACGCCATCAATTTTGGGTACTCAACTCATGTATTAACCGATGCAGTTGCCGCGTATGACGTAGAGCCCGGTGATGGAGACCGAGCTCTGCATCTAATGCATTTTAATGACGCTGAATTAATTAGATCGGATGATCTTTCTAATTAGCATTATTGGGGTACATATCTATAGTTGTTTTATTTGACTCCCGGCAAGTTAGGGTCTAGCAAGGGAACTGCTCTAAAAATATTCTCTCTAAAGATATCCTTCTTATCTTCGTCCGAAAGAAACTCCATCTCTCCTATCACAGGAACCAAGTCATCACTAGGAAGCCCTGACTCAGGTCGCTTCGCGCCTCCTGAGCCTGGTGCTTCAGTGCCAAAAAGTACTTGCTGAGGTGTTTTTTGCTTAATCATCGCCTCTAATACGTTTTTCTCAAGAACACAGGAGTCAAACCACAAATTATTACTTAGATCGCGACTGCCACGATGGTAATCTTCTTTGATGAATCTGTGGAGTGCTCCTCCTCCATGGCAAATGAACACTTTTAAGTTAGGGAAGTCATCAAATACGCGTCCGTGCTCAAGTAACTGCATCGCAATGTATTCTTCCACAACATTATTCATTTGATAGTTGGCAGGGACAATTTCCCATCGTTTGTCGTAACTCATGGATGGGTGAATCATCAACACTGCATTCAACTCTTGCGCCTTTTCGTAGAGCGGGTACCAATATTTTTCATTCATACCAGGTGTCAGGCGGTCCCCTCCAGGGTCAGGGTTAACTAAAGCACCGACGAATCCCATTGTCGTAACAGTACGCTCAAGCTCTTCCACTAAATGGGATCCATCCAAATCTCGATTTTGAGGTAATTGTGCAATTCCTCCAAATCGTTCTGGCCATAGCCTCATTATTTGAGCAATTGTGTCGTTGGTAAAATGAGCCCAGTCATATTGGAGATGAGGGCGCATCCAATGCCACATAGCTATAGGCCTCGGTGAAATCAATTGGTAATCAATACTATGATCATCAAGCATATCCAAATGGCGTTTATTCGCACCTGCCATCGCTTCATCAGATAGTTCAGGAAATGCCCCATGATTGCTTGGCCCCGTGTTCTGTGAAACCCAATTTGCAATTGCCCCGCGAAAGCCGGGCGGAGTAGTCATGTGCCCGTGGCAATCAATAACCTTAGTATTTTCAAACATAATCTTACTTGTTCCTTTCTTGCTTACAAATCTAACAATTGTTCTGCAAACAGTTCGTCAATCCCTGGTTTCCTGGGGATAAATCCTTGCTCATGTGAAAAATCAATCATCGTATTAATCATTTTTTCGTTATCCCGTACTCCATATGTATAGGGATCTTGTCCAAAAATTGACCTCGTTTGATTCATATATTGTGGCCCAAAAACCAAATCTGTAGGAATTTTACTTGGAAGCTCTTTATACCAAGCTTCTTTTGCAGCTACGAATGCAGCATATAAATTAAATGCCAGCCATGGATGCTGTCGGTAAATATCTCCTCGAATTGCGTAGCAATGATTAGCAGGAATATAACCATGAGTTTCAAAAAAGCGTTTACCTTCACTTATAAAATCAGGGAAAAGCGGTTTTATTTTAGTTAGTTCTTCGGGACTCGGACGAATAGTGGTAGAGCGATCAATAACGTTTTTCTCAGGAGTAAATACTCGACCAATAGATGCGGCGTCAATCTCTCCGCGTACAAGCATTGTAGCCAAACTTTTATCTGTTGGGATTCTATTAAAATTGATGCCATCCATTGGCTTGAAACCAGTGGCACCACCATGGCTTAACTCCTCTGAACGTTCCATCCACCATTCAACACTAAATTGATCAACTCCGAAGTCATGCTGTAGAACGCCTCTAGTCCATAGTGATGCTGTTTGTTGGTACTCCCCCACCCCAATGCGTTTTCCATATAAGTCTTTTGCACTGTCGACTCCAGAGTCTACATTTACTGATAGCAGCGCATGCATGAATCGTCTCGAGGGGAAAACAGGAATACCTACCATGTCATTTCCTTGTGATTTTGCAATAAGCAAAGAGGAGAATGACATTTCAAAAACTTCAAATTCATGAAATTTCAGTTGTCTCCAGAATGTTTCGGAAGGATCAGAATTAGTCCAAATTAAATCAACTCCCTCAGGCTTAATATGCCCATCAAGTAATTGATTAATCCTCTCATTCCTTGCGGAAACAAAGCTTAGTTTTAATCTTTCTGCCATTTCTTCCTCCAGAATGATGTTGATACACTCGCGACATTACGCGGGCGCATACCTCATGTCAAACATTTAGTAGTTACTGATTTAAGATTCCTCTGCTAATCTACAAACCATGAGTAATTACGATGCAGACATAATTATAGTTGGAGCAGGAAACGCTGCCCTATGTGCGGCAATTGCGGCACGAGAACAAAATAAATCAGTAATAGTACTGGAGAAAGCACCAGAGCCAATGCGTGGTGGCAACACTTACTTTACTGGCGGAGCAATTCGCTTCTCTTACAAAGGTATTGAAGATGTAATCGCTTTAGTTCCAGATTTATCTCAAGCCGAACTGGATGTCATGGAAGTAGGCTCATATACCGATGCAAAATATTTTGAAGACCTTATGCGAGTCACAGAAGGTCTATCTGATCAAGAAATGGCTAATACTTTAGTAAGGCAATCATTCCCAACTATGCAGTGGATGTATGCACAAGGTGTACGTTTCGTACCATCCTGGACGCATCAGGCTTTTAAAGTAGACAATAAATTTAGGTTTTGGGGAGGGTTATGCCTGCAAGCTGTGGGTGGAGGAAAAGGATTATCAGATCAATTATTTGAAATAGCCATTGAGCGCGGAGTAGAAATCAAATATGCCCATACGGCAATGAAGCTAGAGCAGGACACTTCAGGAAAAGTGGCGGGGGTAACCGTTCGCAACCCCGGTGGGATTATTAAATTGGAATCTAATGCCATAGTACTTGCATGCGGAGGATTTGAAGCAAACCCTGAAATGCGTGCACGATATCTTGGTCCGGGTTGGGAATTAGCGAAAGTAAGAGGCGTTCGGTACAACACCGGAGATGGTCATCGAATGGCGTTTGAAATTGGCGCGCAAGCTTACGGCCATTACAGTGGATGCCATGCAGTTGCATGGGATCTCAATGCGCCGGATTTTGGCAACCGATCAATCACAGACCTATATCAAAAGCATTCCTACCCGTTCGGGCTCATAGTAAATGCTCATGGAGAAAGGTTTGTTGACGAGGGTGCTGATTTTAGGAATTACACCTATGCAAAATATGGCAAGCAAATTTTATTTCAACCTGAACGAGTTGCTTATCAAATTTTCGACCAAAAAACTTTACATTTATTGAGGGACGAGTACCGAATAGAACAGGTTACAAAAGGCGAAGCTAATACTATCGAAGAATTGGCCCAGCAATTAGATATCAATCAAGAAGGTTTAGTTCGAACTATTACTGAGTACAACGCGGCATGCCAACCGGGAGAATACAACCCAACAGTATTGGACGGAGTGCGTACCCATGGAGCCTCTCCGGAAAAAAGTAATTGGGCTTTACCAATTGATTCCCCTCCTTATCAAGCATATGCGGTGACTTGTGGCATCACTTTCACGTTTGGCGGATTGAAAATTAATGAACGTGCTCAGGTAATGGATACATCTGATACCCCTATCCATGGGCTGTATGCCGCGGGGGAACTAGTCGGAGGTCTTTTTTATCATAATTACGCAGGCGGTGCCGGCCTAATGCAAGGCTCAGTATTTGGGAAAATTGCCGGAACTTCAGCCGCAGAAGATCTTAGCTAAGCCAATACTATTTACTTAAGCTGGAGATCAAGTCGTCCATGTTTACTATTGATTCAAGTTCAGTAACTTGAGAAGCAATTACATCAGTTTTTTCCAGCCCCAGTGCAATACCTGCCCATTCACTAAATTTCCCGGTCATTTCTTTCCAACTCATTGGGTTTTCAGGCTCCCCTTTTGGGTATTCAACTCTTCGCTGTAATTTACGGCCATCTGTAAGAAGGATCTCGACATCAGACTCCATGCCAGCTCCCCAGGATTCTTCTAAATTAACCGTTGTTTCTTCCATCAATCTTTGAATTTCTGAGTCATGCATTTTTTCATAATCGGACCATGAATATGCTGCGGATCTTGCAGATGCGGCAGCTGCAAAATAAACACTAAATTGACCTTCCACAACGTTCGTTGGTTTACGCTTCATTTCTGCTGGAGATCCAACTAGGCCGTAGCCAGTAGAACCCATGGTGATGCCTATCGATTTGATATCGGTAGTGGCTAGGTTTTCAGCAACAACCATATCTGTTACAGCGTCAATAGTTGCATGGCTATATCGACAACACGGATAGGGCTTAACTGCAGTGTTCATCACTTCAAAATCTGTCCCAAGCTTGTCAAGTGATCGATCAGCTTCATTAGAGCCATTAGCGTACAATTCAAAATAACCCTGAGATCCCTCTAGCGGAGAAGATGAGCCTAAGTAGTCATGGCGGGCCATAATTAGGCTAACTATTGAATTATGAGCGGCCCATCCGGTATGGAATCTTTTGTTCCAAGATCCATTTTCCAAAAATTGTGTGGATCCAGATGCTTGGCTGATATTCAGACCCAATGCATTGGCGGTCTGCTCTTTTGTATAACCCAAGAGCCGTGCTCCGGCAGCTGTACATCCAAAAATACCTGTGGTTGCAGTAGGGTGAAATCCACGGGCATGAACTTGACCGCCATGAGCCTTCCCTATTTTCCCTGTAACGTCATACCCGACCACCGCTGCAGTTAGAAAATCTCTACCCGATATCTCAGTTCCGTGAGCTAAAGCAAGTAAAGTTGAAAATAGTGGTGTGCCAATATGAATCACCGCGTCACGATGGGTATCGTCAAAATCCATACTATGAGCAAAAGTAGCATTCAGTAACGAAGCGTACTGGGCAGGTAATTTTTCACTACGACCAAGAACTGTGCAATCACCGGTTGAACCTCTGCTTAAATCGAGGACTCCTTGGATAATGGGCTCTGAAGATTCGGCGGCTACTAGCCCTCCGTAAGCAACTCCCAAATAATCAAGAAACATTTGCTTTGTTCGCTCAATCACAGCCGGAGGAATATCTTCATATTTTAGATTCAATGCGTAGTCAATTAAGGAGTTTGTAATTTCATTTTTCTTGTAGCTCATAGTTTTTCCTTTAATTAGGATGATTGAGGAAATACACCGACATTAGGAGCATGTTTTCGCTTCCATATCATTACATCTCGCTCAAACTCAATCACAGTAGCGCCGTCCTGCTGTATACCCTTGGTCTGGATATGAATGATTCCTCGCCTTGGGTCGGATTTCGATTCTCTGATATTAATAACTTCCGTCTCTGACCAAAGAGTATCACCTGCAAACACTGGGTGTGGCAGCCGGACTTTGTCCCAGCCAAGGTTAATTCCGTTTCTACTGATATCTGGGACAGTAAGCCCAGTTACAACTGCTAATGTGACTAAGCTGTTCATTAGTGGGCGTTCAAATTGCGTGTTCTTTGCATACTCCGTATTGAAATGAATCTGGTTGTCATTATTTGTAAGTAATGTCATCCAAGTATTATCTGCATCCAGTAAAGTCCTACCTACGGAAGAGCGATAGATATCTCCAATTTCAAAATCCTCCAGGAATCTTCCTTCCCATCCTGTTTTTATACCCACTTGCTATCTCCTTTTTTGTACTATGCAGAGATTATCATCTCTTGGTTCTTAGGGTTTAATCTCCAAATTATGAAGTATTGATCGATTTGAGTTAGCATCCTATAAATAATTTTTTATTGAGGGCTTATGGGAATTTACAAAATTGCTGTCATTCGAGGAGACGGTATAGGAACAGAAGTAATCGAAGAGGGAATTAAGGTCATGAGTGCTGCTCAAGAAAAATTCCCATTCCAAATCGAATACACCGAATTCCCATGGGGATCAGATTACTACTTCAAGCATGGGAAAATGATGGATTCCAACGGACTAGATGCATTATCTGGTTTTGACGCTATTTTTTTTGGCGCTGTTGGTCATCCCGACATCCAAGACCATGTCACACTAAATGGGTTACTTTTGCCGATGCGACGCGGATTTGACCAATATGTCTGCCAAAGACCAAGTGTTCTTCTCCCTGGAGTTGAGTCTCCATTATCTGGCAAAAAACCAGGAGATATCGACATGGTGGTCATACGAGAAAATACCGAAGGTGAGTATGCAAATGTAGGAGGGTTCCAATACAAGGGATTCCCCGACGAGGTTGCAATTCAAACCTCAGTATTTACCAGAAGAGGGATTGAACGGGTCGTTCGATATGCATTTGAACTTTCCAGAACTCGAAATAAGAAGAAAAAATTAGCATCTATTACTAAATCAAACGCTCAAGGCTACGGAATGGTACTTTGGGATGAAATATTTGATTCAATCGCCGTTGAGTATCCAGACATAGAAACAGAATCACTACTTGTAGATGCAGCCTGTATGAATTTCATTCGAAGGCCCGAGTCCTTTGACGTAGTTGTAGCAAGTAATTTATTTGGAGATGTACTGACAGATATTGCAGCAATAATTACAGGTAGTATGGGCCTTGCACCTAGCGCAAATATCAACCCTGAAAGAAAATTCCCTTCTGTCTTCGAGCCAGTACATGGAAGTGCCCCTGACATTGCAGGAAAAGGGATTTCAAACCCAATGGCGACAATTTTCTCTGCAGCAATGATGCTTCGCCACCTTGGCGAGAGCGAAGCTGCAAATGAGATTGAAAGTGCGACAGAAAATATTTTGCGACTGGGGGAGACGATTCCAGGGGACTTAGGAGGTTCCGCATCGACAGAGGACATCGGTGACGCAATAGTTTCCTCGCTGCTTAATTAGTCTAATGAATAACTATTTGCAGTAGGAACCTGGAACGGTAATGAGCCTGAACTGCGAGCCTCATCCAATGCTACAAGTAGCTGATATTCGATATCTAATCTCTCTCTAAACGCTCGCGAAGCACTTAACTGTCGCTCCGTAGTGCAAGCCCAGTAGCGCAGCCCTTCTTCTTCCCAGTGAATATGCGATTGCGCGTCCTCCAATAGAACATTGATAAAAAGCTGCAATTGGTTTGGAATTTTATAATTGTTATTCAATGCATTTTGTATTTTTGTAAACTGATCAATCCAATAGAGATCCGCCGCATACCACGTTGCAATACCATCCAGCCAGCTCCAGTCCCAATAGCGAGAGTACGTCATCAACGTCCTCATAGAAAAATACGTGCGCGTAAATTGATTCCATTGAAGAACCTCACTACGGTCAACACCCAGTAATTCTCCAAATTGGAGCCATAATTCTTCATACGAAGGAGTGTTCCAGCCAGTTAAATCCTCAACTACATCCTTCCCTTCAACGTCGACCATCCTTCTCAGCATTTGCGTACGCAAGGGTTCATCATTGGTCTTTATGTATATTGCACCAATCGAATATACAAGGGCCTCAGACCAGTACGGGTACAAGTCTTTTACCCACATAATAAGATCTTCTTGGGTTAAATTACTGTCGTACATTGCTTGCAAGAAAGGAGGAGGATTTGAGCATTTTCTCTTTTTTTCTTCATGTAAAAACGCTATGAATGCCGCTCCAGTCACAGGTGGTTTGCTCAGCTCATTTGGTCCAAATGGAGTTTGATTCCCCATAACTAAATTTTCCCTTTTGCGTTTCTTTGCATCGTGAGTATAAAAGCCTTAAGTATCGCTTTTTGCAATTCGGTAGTAGTCGCATTTTCACGTACGACTTCTTCACCGAACATTGCGTGCTCCATATCGGCGCCGAAGGGAGCATGCTCAATCATTAATTGCACCGCCTTATCAATGTCCTTGATGCCCATTCGGGCATACTCTTCACGAGCGTTTTCGATTAGTTTCTCGTAATGCTCGACAGCTCCCGGCAACCGTTTCGATCCTTCCCCTACAAGTGCACTTCCTAATGCAACTGCCCAATGTGAAGACCGTTGTAAATCAAACCAAAATCCATCTTTTACAAGCGTTTCTGGAGGTGTGTCTTCCATTTCAAGTGCATTTATTTCTTCTTCAGATAAACCCATTTCTAAGGAATGCCAACGTGCCAACGTTGGGTGGCTTGGCATCGGTCCTCCAACAGTAGTCTGCCCTCCTTCGTCAATTAATTTACGTAATTGCTTCCGCCTAATCTCTTTATTAGGTGTGTTTAAATATCTCTCACCTTCGAACCTATGATTTGGGTCACCACCTTGGTGAAACTTACGTTTAGATTCTGCAATTTCAAGCTTGGTTCTTCCTGTGAGGTTATCTCCTCTATATGGAGATTTTCCATTAAGGAATTCAGTCCGAGTTTGCTCAAGGACTTCAATGAACTCCCCAGGAGTTAGGGCGTCTTCGTGATTACTCTTCATGATTCACCATCCTTGATCAGGTTTTACTCTATAAATAGAATCAAATTAGGCCAAATCGTTCAGCTAGTTCAATTGTCCTTCTCGCACGAGCCACGACAGGTTCTTCGATAAAAACCCCATTGTAATTAACAACCCCAGTTCCTTCGGCTATAGCCCTTTCCAGAACGCCAATTACCTCTTTCGAGTAAGCCACTTCTTCAGGAGTTGGATTAAATGCGTTATTGATAATATCAATCTGCGATGGGTGTACTGCCGCTTTTGATGTGAATCCTAAACGACGAGCTTGGGCGGCTTCTTGCTGCAATCCTTCTAAGTCATCAAGTGCAGTCCATATAACATCAGTGGATTGAACATTCGCTGCAGAACTAGCATTTGCCACGTGCGATCTCTGGTACAAAAGCTCTTTATCTTCTCTTGTCCTGACTAGCGGTAGTCCCATTTCTCGAGAAAAATCTTCACCACCAAACTGCACTGCAATGATACGTGGATCCGCTGAGCAAATATTATAGGCGTTCACGACGCCTAATGGACTCTCAATCAGGACAATCATCCTCGTCTTACCAGGCTCAATACTGTGCTTCTGTTCTAAGAAATTTATTTCTGCACTTACATGTAGCACTTGATCCACTGTTTCCATTTTGGGTACTACTATGCCTTCAATATTCAGACTCAAAGCTGCATCTATATCATCTCTAAAGAGATCCACATGCCTCGGGTGATTTACGCGAATATACCTTCTCGAGGAACCAATAGGCGGAATAGTGGGTAAGTTCTCTTTCAAAACTGAGCGTGAGAAGATTTTTTCTGCCGGAGGAACTGCATCTTCGTAATCATATATAACTATATCTGCAGGAAGTGAAAGTGATTTCTCTATCATTCTAGGTTTGTGAGCGGGAACGTATAAGAATGAACGAGCCAAAAGGTCTTCTTGCATCAGTAAGACCTCGGCATTTTCAAAATATTTTGACCTATATAAGCCAAAATCAAATTATTGTTTACGGGTGCGGTGATAAACAGGCGAGTTTCACGGAATTTACGCTCTATGTCATATTCCTTTGCAAATCCATACCCTCCGAATGTATTCAAGCAGGCATTACCTGCCTCCCATGCCGCATTAGCAGCCAAAAATTTTGCCATATTTGCCTCTGCCCCGCATCGCTCATTGCTATCAAATTTAGCTGCTGCATCAAATCTCATTAAATCCGCTGCTTCAGTATGAGCATACGCCTGGGCAATAGGTAATTGGACTCCCTGGTTTGCACCTATCGGCTTACCAAAAACTATACGATTGGACGCATAATCTGCTGCTTTCTCAATGAAAAATCTGGCGTCCCCAATTGCTTCTGCAGCTATAAGAATTCTCTCTGCGTTCCACGAGTCAATGATGTAGCGAAAGCCTTTTCCTTCCTCGCCAATCAAATTCTCTGCAGGTATTTCTAAGTTGTCGAAAAATAATTGATTCGTGTGTCGATTAAAAGTCATATCTATCGGGCGTACTTCCAGTTGTTTACCTACATTACGCATATCCACAACAAATACAGATAAGCCCTCAGTCTTGTTTTCTAATTCTTCATAAGGGGTCGTTCTTGCCAGCAATAGCATCAAGTCTGATTGAGCAACCCTAGAAATCCATATTTTTTGCCCGTTTACAATATATTTGTCACCGCTGCGCACTGCAGTGGTTTGTATTCTTGTTGTCTCTGATCCTGCATCGGGCTCGGTTACAGCAAACGCCTGTAGCCTAAGTTCACCGTTTGCTATAGACGGCAAGTATTTCTGCTTCTGGTATGAGTTACCATGCCTCAAAATCACACCCATTATGTACATTTGGGCATGACAAGCCGCAGAATCTCCGCCAGAACGATTTATTTCTTCTAGTATCACACTCGCTTCAGTGACAGACATCCCTCCCCCGCCATATTCCGCTGGAATCAAAGCTGAAAGCCATCCTAAATCAGTCATTTCAGCGACAAATTCTTCGGGGTATTTCCCCTCCTTTTCTAGAGAGCGCCAATATACGCCGTCGTATTTTTTACATACATCACGTACTGCATTTCTAATGTCATTTAAGTTTTCTGCTTGTTGATTCATAGGCATAATCGCATTGGACAGTTTAGAGTACGAGTTGTCAACATTAACCCACCACTTCATTTTCGTAGAACCACTTTATTTGCTCCGGTGAATAATTGAGCACTTCTGCAAGGATCTGTTCAGTATGCTGACCTAAAGTCGGTGGAGGGTTAAATATTTCATTCTCTGAATTCGACATCTTAAAAGGATTCCCGGTGGCCTTATAACTTCCGCCTTCAGGGTGCTCTATAGAGACAATCATATTCCTACTGAGAACTTGTGAGTCCTCTACAGCCTCCCCTAAAGTGTTGACCGGTGCAACAGGAATACCAGCTTCAGTCAGTTCTTTTACCCAATGTCCTTTACTGCAAAATGCAATTATTTTAGACATATTGCGGTTGATTAAATCACGGCTTGCGATTCTTGCCTCACGCTCAGACAATGAACCATCTTCTAATTCATGCACGCATAGTTTCGCAGCTGATGGCAACTCCATAGATTTAAGTTTTTTAATCAGTCCATCCCAGTGTGTATCTATAGTTACGGCGACAAAAATCCATCCATCAGTTGCTTGGTATGAATTGTAAGGAACATGGAGTTGCATCTCATTACCAGTCCTTGGAGCAGGGATTCCTGACATTATCTGCATCGTTGCATGGTAATTAATTAATGCCATTTGTATATCTAGCATTGATATATCAATATGCTGCCCCTCCCCTGTTTTTTCTCTCCCTATCACCGCGGCTAGGATAGCTAAAGCACCTCCCATACCTGCTGATAAATCTCCATAAAGTGGCCCAGCACGGACAGGGGAGCCATTGGGGTCGCCTGTCATGCCCATGACACCCGCATATGCCTGAACAGTTGCATCTAATGCGGCTCTGTCCTTCTCTGGCCCTGTCAAACCAAAGCCTGTTATCGAACATGCAATTACTTTGGGATTGATTTTTTTTAGTGATGCATAATCTATTTTCAATCTTGTCGTTACCCCTGGGCGGTAATTGTCTAAAACTATATCGGCCCAAAGCACAAGTTCTGAAAAAATTTTCAAGCCTTGTTCGTTGCGAAGATCCAAAACCATAGCTCTTTTATTACGCTGAAGGTTCATTATATGAGGCGTCAATGAACCCATCATGAGAGAAGGATCAGGACTAGAAAATTTCCTTGCATTTTCTCCACCAGGTGGTTCAATTTTTATGACATCTGCCCCAAAATCTGCCAATATCGCAGCCGCGAAAGGACCAGACACAATTGTGGTTAGGTCAAGAACTTTAATTCCATCAAGAGCTCGCATTTTATTTCCAAACTAACATTTGACTTGGTAAATTTAAAAACATGTCAAACTTGTTGCATAATACTATCCCACAATAAAAGGAGTTCGTATTGGCTATTGAATTAACACCTGAAATGAAAGCCTTGATTGACAATGCTTTCGCAGAAAAATGCCCCTGCCTGCTTGGAACAGCATCTAAAGAAGGTGAACCCAATATATCTTTTAAAGGAAGCATGATGGCTTTTTCGAGTCATGAATTAGCTTTTTGGGAACGCTCTAAAAAAGGTGGCTTTGCTCAATTAAAAGACAATCCTAAGGTAGTAGTCTTGTATCGTAATCAAGTGGCTGGAAAAGCGTGGCGCTTCTACGGAACAGTGACCGTTTTCACAGAAGGGAGCATACGTGATCAAGTAATGGCTCGTACAATTCAAGCTGAGCTTGACAAAGACCCCGAACGTGCAGGAGCAGCAATCATCATAGATATTAGCCGCATAACTTCATTAGGTGGGGAAGCAATACAAGAGAAGTAAATTATAGATATGGATAACAGTACTGTAATGAATTTATTGAAAGACCTAGTTAATGAAGGTCCTTCTGTAATCCCTCTGGACAAAGGTTCCCTACTCATAGCTGCTGCATTTGATAAAACTCTCAATATTGAAGAGCAAATAAAATTACTTGATAGCCTAGCAAAAGGCGTAGAACGCGACATTGATACTCAGCAAGATCCTTTATCGCTTATCAATGGGTTAAATAATTATCTCTTCGATCATGTCGGACTGCATGGAAATGAATCTGATTACTATGATCCAAAAAACAGCTTGATTCACCATGTTCTTAGCACTCGAAAAGGAATACCTATTACTTTGTCCCTTATCTATATTGAAATTGGCAGGCGTTTAGGAATACCCCTTAGAGGCGTAGGTATGCCAGGTCATTTTCTGGTTAACCATGAAAAGGAATCGTCATTTTTTATAGACACTTTTCATCAAGGTACAATTTTGTCAAAATCCGAATGTGCAGAATTAATGAGTAGGACTAATCCTGCAATAAGATGGAGTGAGTCGTTTCTAAATCCAATCTCCAACATTGAATTTTTAGCAAGAATTCTCCGAAATCTATCTGCGATATACGTAAAACTAAGAGAGCATACCAACGCGATTTCATCTCTTACAATGCTCACTATTTTGCAGCCATACGAGCCTGGCCATTACAGGGACCGAGGTATGCTTTTATACCAAGCTAACCAGAAAGAGCAGTCCCTTGATGATCTTTTGTTTTACCTCTCTGAAACTGTAGCTGCACCAGATAAATGGTACGTAGAGCGCCTTATTGAATCTATAAGGTCGGGTGCCGATTCATCTACGCTATAGCGTCTGCTCCAAACTGTGCCACTTCTTCGTCTTTCTCTGGAGGCCCACCCCCAGCACCAACAGCGCCCACAAGCTGCCCTTTTTTGTACAAAGGAACTGCTCCCTGAACCCATGTGATACGCCCGCCATACAAATCGCGGACATTTTCCAAAAGGGATGCGGGGAATCTATTGGCTGCAATGCCACTCGGTGTTCCTTTAGTCACGGCAGTTGCTACAGCTTTCCCTCTAGTTACGTCAGGGGTGAATGGATTGGTTCCATCCATTCTTGCAGAAGCTACTAAGCTAGTTTGAAGATCAACCACTGCAATTGCCATATTGAATCCTAGTTCTTTAGCTTTACCAATAGCAGCAGCAATAACTACATTTGCGTCATCCAAAGTTAATTCATTCATTTTTCTCACCTAATAAATTAATCAGCTCAGCTTTCAATGTGGGCAACCAAGACTCTAGATCTAGGGTCAGTGGAATAGTTATTTCAATCGTATTTTTTTTCATCATGCCCCCTGAACCTAGGCTACATTGGCCAGGGTCTTCTTTCCCCAAATCTACATTTATAGCCTCTCGATCAATCCCCAAGCTATCTGTTAGTTCAAAAATTAATTCCATGTCTTTAGTGGTAATTATGTCTTCCATTTAACCTTTACTTACACAAAATAGTATTTTATGGCTTATATCAGCAGCTCTCAGCAGCCTGACTAAACTGCAACCATAATCACAAGCTTAACGTATTCCGCTTTCGTTGACACTTTCACACTCAAATTGATACGATTACATGGCCGTGGTCTGCTAAATGAACTTTACATTTGTCAATTCTGAACAAGTGACCCGTTAATTAATTAGTTGCCACTGGCAGTGGGGTTCTACAATGAAAATTATTGGTGCAAGCGCCGTCTGCGAAGCTCTTTTAAGAGAAGGTGTGGATGTGATTTTTGGGCATCCCGGTGGTGCAATATTGCCTTTTTATGACTCACTGTGGCATTACCCTCAACTCCGACATATTTTAGTTCGGCATGAGCAGGCTGCAGCACATGCGGCAGAATCCTATGCTCGACTGACCGGTAAGGTAGGCGTGTGCGTTGCAACCTCAGGACCCGGAGCAACGAACCTGATGACTGGGCTTGCAGCAGCCAAGATGGATTCCACTCCAATAGTTGCTATAACTGGACAAGTCGCACGACCGTTCATGGGAACTGAGGCCTTTCAGGAGTGTGACACTGTTGCAATGTCAACGCCTGTTGTGAAAAAAGCTTTTCTGGTAATGAAACCTGAAGATATCGGTGAAATTTTCAAAGAAGCTTTTAGAATTGCACGAGAAGGCCGGCCCGGGCCTGTTTTAATAGATTTGCCAAAAGATGTACAAGCAGAGGCCTTCGATTACGACACTACAAATCAACCGAAGCAAGATATCTCAGCAATAAATTCCGAATTAGCGACTGATATTGACCGTGAATTAGAGGAGCATTTAAAAGAGGCTGCAGATCTTTTGAATCAGTCTAAAAAACCCTTGTTGATTGTAGGACGTGGAATTCACGCGTCCCAAGCATGGGATGAACTGCAGGCCTTCGCTGAAAAAATCAACGCGCCTGTTCTAAATACTCTTCATGGAGTATCTGCGTTCTCACGTCACCATAGATTAGCTTATGGAATGCTTGGTATGCATGGTATGTACTGGAGTAATATCGCAACCACTGAAGCTGATTTGATTTTTGGAATAGGAATGCGATTTGACGATCGAGTTATCGGAAAACCTGGAACGTTCGGACCCAACGCTAAGATAATTCACCTGGATATTGAGGCTTCTCAAATAAATAAGAACGTGAAAGCAGACGTTGGCTTGGTTGCAGATGTAAAACAAGCCTTAAGCTTCCTAGCTGATTTAGTTGAAAAGCGAGATGTTCCAAATTCTGAATGGCTTGAACGTATGGACGATTTAGTTAATGGCCACCCCAGTATTGATGTACCTGATGTAGAGGTCATTACGCCGCAGTATGTCTTGCGCGAGCTTAATAAAATTGTTGAATTGA
Organism: Dehalococcoidia bacterium; assembly: GCA_022449765.1. Lineage (NCBI taxonomy): Bacteria > Bacillati > Chloroflexota > Dehalococcoidia > Dehalococcoidia bacterium. Next base: position 85,263 of record JAKUPZ010000004.1, read on the forward strand.
GCCCCTCCCCTGTTGTAGTAACCGGAGTAGGCCAACATCAGATGTGGACTGCTCAGTTCATGTTTATGCCACAGCAAAATTCTTTTGTATCCTCTGGTGGGCTAGGTGTAATGGGATTTGAAGTTCCAGCTGCGATTGGTGCACAAGTAGCGCGGCCGGGTTCTACGGTATGGGCTATTTGCGGAGATGGTGGTTTTCAGATGACTCTCCAAGAACTAGCAACTATAGCGCAGGAGCATCTACCAGTTAAGTTAATCATTATGAATAATGGATACTTAGGCATGGTTCGCCAGTGGCAAGAGCTTTTCTATGACCATCATTACAAATCTGTTTCCATGAGCAGTCCAAATTATGTGAAGCTTGCTGAGGCATATGGAATCCCAGCACTAAATGTAAACTCGAAAGATGGCGTTGGAATGGCATTAGCCACCGCTTCTGAACACCAAGGTCCTTACCTGCTCAATTTCCAGATCTCTCCCGAAGAGAATGTTTACCCGATGGTGCCACCCGGTGCATCTCTGGCTGAGACAGTAGAAGATCCGCGAGTGATTCATTACAAGGAACCTGTGCATGTTATTGAAGGGCTTGTTTCCTATCCATAGCTCTTTAATATTTTCCGCAGCAGATTTAATAATCCCACAGAATTACAGCATTGCTAAAATAAGTAATTAATTTGAACATTATTGATTTAATTCGTAAATAATTACCTATATTTCATATTTATTCGATAATTTTAATAAGTTTTATTAATTTATCCGTTATTTTTTTATTAGTTTTTTCCCATTGACACAAAATTAGCGCAGAATTACAGTTCAGTAGCTCGTTAGCTACTCTTAGCCAAGGTAGTGGAACCTGTAATCTTAAAAGAGATTAAGGCAGTCCAGCGGGCAATATATTTCTAATTAGTTGAGGTTCTGCCATGAGCGGTAGAACAGAATTGCATTTGATTTCTGATGGGTCCATCCGCATAGATGGGGGTGTTCTGTTCGGGCAATATCCAAAGAGCCAATGGCAAGAATGGATGTCTGCTGATAGACGAAATCGCGTCAAATTAGGCTTAAATTGCTTATTAATTCGTATTGGGGATCAAAATTTTCTTGTGGACACCGGCGTAGGCGTAAAGCACACAGCGGAGGACAAAGAAAATTACGGCCTTTCCACAAGCCAGTTACTGTCTGAACTGCGAACCTTAGGACTTACGCCCCAAGACATTAATGGTGTAATCCTTACCAGTCTCCATTTTGAACACACTGGTGGCGCTACACGCACAAGCAGAAGAGGCGAAATAGTACCTACATTCCCTAAAGCATCTTACTTCGTGCAACGAGAAGCACTTGAAGAGGCTTTCTCTCCTACAGAAAGAGGCATTAATGGATTCGTCCCTGACGATTATTTGCCACTTCAGAACAAGGATAAATTGGAGTTAGTGGACGGAGAAGATACTATAGTTCCCGGCCTTCAGGTAAGAAAGGCATCAGGCCCCTATGAAGGGCATCAGATTGTATTACTCACACACGGTGGGGAACGCGTAGCTTTCCTAGGAGACTTGGTACCAACACCGTATCATCTGCAACTTGCCTGCATCGCAGCTAGTGACCGGCAGCCGGAAGAAACCTTAAGTGTTAAGCGTAAAATTTTAGGTGATGCTGTTCGCGAAGGCTGGCTTCTGGTTTTTAGCCACGGAGTCAATGAAAAAGCTGGATACCTCCAGGATCGCGGCGGCAGGCTCTATTTACGTCCAGTCTCATTACATTAAGTATTGATAACTGCTTTCAGGTAACGCTATTTTTCCTTAGTATTCGTCCAAGGAGTTTATTTTGAAAGTCTACATAACTGGAATAGGGATGGTCACACCCCTAGGTCTAGATACAAAATCTTCATGGAATGCATTATTAAAAGGCAAATCTGGCATTAAAACTATTAGCGCCTTTGACCACGAAGGATTTGAGACAACAATAGCTGGTGAAATTCCGAGTTTCGATCCCACTGTCTATGTTGATAGAAAACAAGCAAGGCGACTAGATAGATTTGCTCAATTTGCCGTTGCTGCAACCGCACAAGCGTTACAGCAGGCCGAGTTGGATTTAACAGATCCTGATGTTGACGCAACTAGGGTTGCGTCTGTTATCGGCAGTGGAATCGGAGGAATCATAACCATGTCAGAACAATGGTCGGTCTTAAACGAAAAGGGCCCATCACGTGTAAATCCATTCCTTGTGCCGATGATGTTAGGTGACATGGCTTCCGGCCAAGTGTCTATTCTTTTTGGCGCCAAGGGACCCAATTACTGTACTGTGACAGCATGCTCAAGTGGAGCAGATGCAATAGGTATCGCAGCTAAAATGATACTAAACGGTGAAATAGATATTGCTATAGCGGGAGGAACGGAAGCCCCTATTTGCCCGATTGCAGTTTCTGGTTTCAACGCATGTATGGCTTTATCTAAAAATAATGATGAACCTGAAAAAGCAAGCCGCCCTTTCGACAGTGGAAGAGATGGCTTTGTTATGGGGGAAGGCTCGGGAGTACTTATCTTAGAAAGTGAAAAGAGTGTAATCAATCGTTCAGTTAATCCGATAGTCGAGCTAGCAGGCTACGGGGCATCATCGGATGCATTTCATGTCACCCAACCCGCAGAGGGAGGAGAAGGCGCAGCTAGGGCAATGCAAATAGCATTTGATGCCGCATGTATGTCGCCTTCAGATATCAGTTATATCAATGCTCATGGCACGAGCACACCAATGAATGACAGGCTTGAAACTCAAGCAATGAAAGCGGCTTTTGGAGACGAAGCTTATAAAGTAAAAATAAGCTCCACTAAATCAATGACAGGGCATTTATTAGGAGCAGCTGGCGGGGTTGAAGCGGCAATTGCTGCTTTAACAGTTTCAGAAAGTGCTATTCCACCGACAATCAATCTAGAGAACGTCGATCCGGACTGCGATCTAGACTACACTCCTCACCATAGCCAAAAAGGCGTAGTAAAAGCTGCAATGAGCAATAATTTAGGCTTTGGTGGTCACAACGCGTCTTTGATTTTCAGGAAAATTGACTGACTCAAGTGACAAACGACAATAATTATTTCATTGGACAATTAAAAAGATGGCGTATTGCGGATAAGCTTGACTACCCGAACTTAGGAAATTATCCCCCTATAGTTACGCATCTTTTACGACAAAGAGGGATTCAAGATGATTCTGAGGCAGACGAATTCCTTTCAGTCTCTGAGACTTTATTTGAAAATCCCTTCACTCTCCCCGATATTGAAATAGCAGTAAATAGGTTACATAACGCCCAGCTCGCAGATGAAACAGTGGCCGTCTATGGTGATTTTGATGCTGATGGAGTAACAGGTACTGCTCTCCTAATAAAAGCCTTGGGGAAATTCAAGCTCAATGCGTTAAGTTATATTCCCCACCGGGTAGATGAAGGGCACGGGCTTAACAATAGCGCCATCGATATACTTTCAAAAAAGGGAGTCAAATTAATCATAACCGTTGACTGTGGTGTTACGAACATTAATGAAATTAGCTATGCCAAATCATTAGGTATCGACACAATAGTTACGGACCATCATTTAACCGCAGAGAACCTCCCGGAAGCAATCGCGATTATTAATCCTCACGCCGAAAATTCAAGATACCGCTACGATCACCTGACTGGAGTAGGCATGACATTAAAATTGTCCCAGGCCTTACTCCAACCTATCTACCCCGAATCTTGGAGTGAAGGCTTAATAGAGTTAGGTGCAATAGGAACAATCACTGATATGGCACCTTTAAGCCGAGAGAATCGCTATATCGTCGATAGAGGAATTAAAGATCTTCAGAAGACTAAATCCCTAGGGCTCAAAACCTTACTCGAATCTACAAAAACGCCCCTGAACACTGTAAATGCACAAACTATAGGATTCACCATAGGGCCACGAATAAATGCAGCAGGTAGATTAGATCATGCTGATACTGCATTAGAGTTAATGCTTACAGAAAATTCTGATCGTGCCCAAGAATTAGTACAAGAACTAGATTCCTATAACCTAGAACGACGCACTCTTACGGAGCGCACCTTACAGGAAAGCTTGTCTCATATCCCCGCTCAAATCCCTCCCCTTCTCCTCATAGGTCAAGAAGGTTTTAATCCTGGAGTTATTGGATTAGTAGCAGGTAGAATTTCCGAGCAATTCGGAGTGCCTGCCGCAGTCTTCGCTGTAGAGAATGGCTTGATTATGGGAAGCTGTAGAAGCGCAAATGGGTTTCATTGGTCTGACGCTTTGACAAAATGCGACGACCTTTTGATTAAGTACGGCGGTCATGCACAAGCCGCAGGCTTCTCTTGCTTTCCCTCTAATCTAGATGAGTTGACGAATAGGCTACAAAGCGTCGCATCTGAGCAAATGGAGGAAACCTCTGCTATATCAGAAAGTGTTATTGAAGCTGAGATACAGCCTGAAAATTTGATGGGGAAAACTTTTGAGCATTTATCGATGTTTGAACCTCACGGCATTGGGAACCCATCGCCAGTATTTCTTGCACGCAAAGTAGAAGTTTTAAAAATGACAAAAATTGGAAAAGGTGGTGCTCATTTCAAGTTATCGGTAAGAACTGCAGGGGTCAATTGGGACGCTATTGCTTTTAAACAAGAATGGATCGAAGGCACTAAATTCATTGATTTAGTGTATTCAATAGAACTTGATCAATGGCAAGGCAAAAATCAGCTCCGTTTAGGCATAAAAGATTACGCACCGAGCTTACAGGCTAAGCTCAATCTTAGTTAAATCGCTGAAAAACAGCCAAGATTAAAGATATTTTCACAGATCATGCTACGGCTTATCCACACCGGCATTAAAAAATGGAATATGCTCATATCTCCCCCCAAGAACTATTTCTGCAGGGGCTCCTAGCCAGTTCTCTAGTACGGACGAGTAAACTTGACGAAAATCTGTTGTAAATTTCAAATTATTCTTGTATATGTCGGTAAGGCTTGATCTTTCTCCATATAACCCGCCCTTAATTGGAGTACCAACTAAAAACATTGGGCCTGCAGAACCATGATCTGTTCCGCCGCTAGCATTCGCCTTCACCCGGCGCCCAAATTCAGACCAGGTCATAATTACAACATTCTTGTCCCTGCCATGCGCTTTTATGTCCTTGTAAAAAGCAGCTATCGAATCTGCAGTGTCTTTCAACAAAGCCTCTTGCCTTGGGATTTGTGACGCGTGGGTATCAAACCCTCCGATTTGAACATGCCCTACCCTAAGCCCAAGGTCAGCATCAATAGCTTCAGCAACGAATTTGAGTGATTGGGCCAGCTTGGAGCTTCCATATTCGACCGCAGGGATATATCTCTTATGAGCCTTTTGGATTGCAGTTGAGCTTTTCACCGCGGCATCTAAGGTGTTATCCAATAATGCACTAAATCCAGAAATATCCTTAGCAGAAGCGTATATATCTAAGAGCGCATCAGTACGGGCCTCTAAGTTACTTCTACTTCTCGGATCAGCTTTTAGCATATATGCGGCCGGCGTTTTTGCCATTGGAACTGTGACTTTTGATGAAGCTAATGCCCTTGGCATTTTAGAGGCAACAACTAATGAATTAAGCTCTGCTTGTTCTGCAGCAATTCCCTCAAGGTATCGTCCCAACCATCCATCTGGTGAACGTGTACTTTCATATTGTCCAGTTTCCCAGATATCCATAGATTCAAAATGTGAGAAGTTTTGTTTTGGATACCCAACACCCTCTACCGCAGCTAATACCCCGTCATCCCACAATTCTTTAAATGCATTCAATATAGGATGAAAGCCAACTTGACCATCAATAGGTAAAACATCATTTTGTGGTATGGCTAGCAAATCACGGTGTTCATAATAAGCTGGGTCATTAGCAGGAACTATAGTGTTTAGGCCGTCGTTCCCACCTTTCATTTGAACGATTACCAGTGTACGTTCACCCATGGGAGCAACAGAAAAGGGTTGTTCGTGTACTGCTGCAGCAACTGCTCTACTAAAAACGGCAGGCATTATGGTCGCAGCCGGGACCACTGCAATACTTCCTTTAAGGAACTGTCTTCTGCTAATCAACATAATTATTCCTCATGAAAGCTGAAAATCCGGCGACGAAATCATTAAATAAACGAGTGTCTTTATTTTCTCTTCAAGCGAACGCTTCTGATTAGGGAATTTGGTAGTACTCGCAAGGTTTTCAAAAAGTGAAACATAGAAACGTCGTTCTTTCTCTTGCATTCGACCTCCGAAGAGGAGTTGATCAAAGCTACCGACTATCGCAGAGCCAGCCTGTATTTGCGGATTATCCAAAAGAGAAACAGGGTTAAAGTCTATCCGCGATTTATTCTTAGTCGTAACAATCTCATTTGCTGCATTAATTCTTGCCATAAGCGTCTGACTGTTAAGCCACGATGTACCTCCGTCCCAACCGGCTACGTCAGGGGGATGGAAAAGCTCTTGCCCCATGCTAGTAACATCACCGTTCAAAGTCTGAAAATTTGTTTCTATTTCCAAGACTCGGACGATACCAGCAACGTACTCTGCAGGCGATTTCACTAATGCACCAACAGCTTTATCACCATAAAATTCTGGGGACTCAAATATTGCACGTAAAACAGGCTTAATATTGGTATTATTCTTACGGAAAATTTCGGCAAGCCTGGATATTACCTCCGGCTCAGGAGATTCGTATGCAAAATACTGCCATAACCGCTTCGAGATATATTCAGCTGCAATAGGTTGTTGCATAATTATGTCTACAACATCATCACCATCAAAATCTCCAGTCTGTCCAAGAAAAGTTTTCTGTCCATAATCATGCTGTTTTGAATTGAACCGAAATAGAGTTTTCTTTTTCAATTCCCATCCAGTGAACGATCTCGCAGATTCGCGAACATCTTCTTCCGTGTATTGATCGAGGCCTAATGTGAATAATTCCATTAGCTCTCGTGAGTAATTTTCATTAGGTGCTTTCTTTTTGTTTGACCTACTATCTAGGTAAATCATCATTGCAGGATCACGAGAAACTGCTTTAAGAAGCTGATCGTATCTTCCAGTCGCATTATCACGAAACAAATTGTTCTGCTGTATTGTCTGGGGACCATCTCCCGTAATTTTGTCTGAACTAGTTAAGATCCCATGCCAAAACAATGTCATTTTTTCTTGCAATGGCCTAGATGAATAAGCCATATTCATAAGCCACCACCGCTGCTTGTGCGATAAAGAATCATTCAAATTAAATGTCTGCTTTGACAGGCGTTCTTCTAAAGCACTGTTATCTCGATTTTCGTAATTTAAAAAATGATCTATCGTACCTTGAAGCCCAAGTTTGTTATAGGTATCAAGCTCAGCTTTAGTCGCACCAAAGCCGGCACGCCATGCAAGGTGTTTTATTTTTTGCTCTTCGGAATTCAACTTTACAGACGGCCGAAATACATTCTGTGGAGGCGGCACTGGCGTAGGTGACGGTGTCGGTGACGGTGACGGTGTCGGTGACGGCGTTGCTGTAGGAGCTGGTGTTGCGGTAGGTGCAGGAGTTGCCGTTGGGCTTGGCCTAGGAGTAGGTGTCGCAGTGGGCACGGGTACAGAAGTTGGAGTTGCAGTTGGCATTGGCGTAGCGGTAGGAGTCGCAGTTGGCGACAGTACGGACGAGCCCTGAGGTAATGGCGTAACTGCGGAAGAATCGAATGGAGTGGGAGTTGGAAACATTTCAGCAGTAGTTGCTGAAGGTACTTCAGGCCCAGCTTCTAACTGCTGGCAGGCAGCAAGGAACGCAGGAAGGGCAGTAGCTGCTAACCCAAGCCCTGCTGCCCTAAACAGAAATTGGCGACGATTTATTCCAAGATCCGCGATCTTATCTTGATCTGATTCTTCTTCGCCAATATGCCCGTCAGTTGGAATCATTTCTCACATTACCACTAAATATAGGTAAATTATATGAATTTTCATTAACGATGAAAAGGCACTAAATTTCGATTGTCTTACAATTTAATTACATTCTCCTAAGCAATATATGAGCCTATATTGCAAGAGTAGATTGATGAATTGGATGTAATAATTGAAAAAATGTTCTTAGATCCACAAATTCAAATTTTTATAAATCATCTCCGGGCGGAGCGCGGGCTATCGGCAAACACAATAGATGCATATAGCAACGACCTGAACCAACTATCATCACTGTTACTCGCGTCCACAAAGGCGAAGGAGATAAGTTGGAGCAAAGTCAACGAGCCTACTTTAGAAACTGTCATAATCGAACTAAAAAATGCCTATTATTCCGATACCAGTATTGCTCGGAAATTAGCTTCCTTAAAATCTTTTTTTCGGTTTTTACATGAAGAGAATATCGTTCACTCAAATCCTGCTGAAAAACTAAAAGTTAGAAGGCCCACTAGAACTCTTCCTAATTCTCTTTCTGAGCAAGATGTCGTACGAATTTTAAATGCTTCAAGCAAACGATCAGGACTGGAGGGGTATAGAGATAGAGCTATGTTTGAGGTAACTTACGCTGCGGGATTAAGGGTTTCCGAAGTGGTAGGGCCCCAAGGCTTGCAGCAATCATCGTTGAATTTGGACGATGGATGGATAAGAGTAACAGGTAAGGGGTCAAAGGAGCGGCTCGCGCCTGTTTATCCAGGTATCATTGAGTTATTACGCTTTTATCTTAACGACATACGTCCAAATTTACTTGCGCGGTCGAAAAAATCCAGGAGACTAACCTCTGCACTATTTGTTAATTCGCAGGGCTCTTCTATGACCCGGCAAGGGTATTGGCTAATTCTCAAAAAAACAGCGGCAAGAGAAGGCTTAGAAGGGAAAATATCACCTCATACCTTCCGGCATAGTTTCGCCACACACTTACTAAATGGAGGCGCTTCTCTAAGGCATGTCCAGAATCTGTTGGGACATGCTAATATCTCGACTACTCAAATTTATACACACTTAACAGATAGCCAAGTTCGGGAAGCATTTAATAAAGCTCACCCAAGAGCATAGTCCGATAAAACATCGGCCTACAATAGGAGGAAACAATGCCTACCATCACAATTACAGGACCTATTGGTAGCGGAGCGCTTGAGGTAGGCGCAATGCTTTCTGATGAGCTAGGCATTGAATATATAGATAGGCTGATTTTATCTTCTATCGCTGAGAAAATCGGCTTTTCTGTAACTGATATTGAAAATAGAACCGAACGGGCACAGTCATTTTCAGAAAAAATCGCAGCTTTTGCGCAGTCCGCGCTTGAGCGCTCAGCCTTGGCTGGAGGCGGCTCTGATCCTTATTTCGGTAGTGGGCTAGATGCCCTTCTTATAAGAGAGTATAAAGATTTTCCTCAGCAATCCACCGGAGACAATAATCCCTTAAGTGACTCGAATCTGATGGAAGTAACTTCAGGTGTTATAAACGAACTCGCATCTAGCAATAATGTAATCATTGCAGGGAGAGGGGCAAATATCATTTTAGGCGAACGGCCTAATACGTATCATTTTGGACTTGCTTCGTCTCATAAATTGAGACTAAGCAGAATTATGCAGCGATTCAGCGTAAATGAGATAGAAGCAGAACGAAATCTTTTAGAAAATGACCAAGCGCGAATCGCTTATTTTAAAAGATTTTTTGCTGTCGATCCCAATGACCCACTCTATTACCATCAAATCTTTAATACAGATATGCTCAGTCTAAATCAAGTAACACAATCAATCGTGTCTTTAATTAAATCATAGGGTAGAATGAGGATAGTATGGCAGGAAAAACTTCTAAAAACAGAGCAGCCACTGCTCAAGCTAAGGCAAAAGAACGTGCACGAAAGAAGGCCCGCGGGACGGGAACATCTATTGCAAAATCAGCTTATATTGCTCCGTCAACTAATGAGGAATCTACTTCAGATTCGAATGCAATTGAGCAATTGACGGATTCGCCATCCCCTGTATCCTCAAAAGCTCCTCCCGTCACTTATAACCGCCAAACCAGGCAAGCCACTGCAATTACTGTCGCAGCAGGTGGTTTAAAAAGAGAACTCGCTCTCATTGCGAGTATGGCAGTATTGGTATCTGCCCTTCTAGTCGTACTCAAGCTTTACACGGATCTCGGAATTTGAAATTTCAAGAATAAAAGCAATTTAAGTTTTCAATAATTGTGACCACTGAAATAGAAAGTTTCTCCAATAGTGATTTAAGGGATCGTATCAGCGCATTACCTATTTTGCCTGGTGTATACCTTATGAAGGACTCTGCTGGAAAAATCATCTACGTTGGTAAAGCATCTGTACTGCGCAACCGAGTACGATCATATTTTCAAACCTTAACTAATAAGGAACCTAAAGTTCGAGCAATGGTTGCAAAAATTCACGATTTTGAATTTATTGTTACTCAATCGCCTCAAGAAGCGCTCTTACTTGAGAATCTTCTCATAAAAAAACACAAGCCCTATTACAACGCAAGGCTTAAGGACGATAAAACTTATCCATATATAAAAATTGATACTACTGAAGAATTCCCTCAAGTGTATTTCACTCGTAGAGTAAACCCTGATGGAGCTAAATACTTTGGCCCTTTTGCAAGTGCAAGTTCAGTCAGAAAAACAATGGGGTTGCTAAAGAAGTTATTTCCTTATCGTTCATGCACCAAAACTATCACTGGAAATGATGAGAGTGCCTGCCTCGAATACCACATTCACCGCTGTGTTGCTCCTTGCATAGGCAAAGCAGATAAGCAGGAATACCACGATGTTATTAGGCAAGTAATAAAATTCCTCCAAGGCGAATCCGAAGAAATTGTTCGAAATATACGTACTCAAATGTCCCATGCTTCGGAACTACTACAATTCGAAAAAGCTGCAATATTGCGAGATCAAATACATGCAATCGAAGCAGTTACTGAGCGACAAAAAATCGTTTCTCAAAAAAATAATGACGCAGACGTCATTGCTTTAGCAAATGATACCCGTGAAGCGTGGGTAGAGCTTTTCAAAATACGCAAAGGCAAACTAATCGGCCGAGATCATTTTCTGATGGAAGGCGCGTATTTTGAAAATGAATCTGGGTTAATTGAGCAATTTATCCAACAATTCTATGAAACTACTACAGATGTACCTAAATCCATAATGATTCAGTACTCAATATCTAATGTTGAAGCTATTCAAGATTGGTTAAAAAATAAATGCGGACACGGAGTAATAATAAAGCGTCCACAGCGTGGTAGTAACTTGCAAATGGTATCAATGGCGGCCACTAATGCTACTGAGGCATTGCAGCAACGAAGACTGCAATGGCTCAACGAGTCGGACAAAGTGCTCCAGGCTCAAGTGCATTTACAAGAAGTGCTGAATTTACCCCAATTACCAAAAAGAATTGAGTGCTATGACATATCAAACATTCAAGGAACTAATTCTGTTGGAAGCATGGTTGTCTTTGAAAATGGTAAACCAAAAAGCTCTCAATATAGGCGATTTCAAATCAAATCAATTAACACAATAAATGATTATGCATCAATGCAAGAAATTCTCCATCGAAGATTTAAACGCCTTGGCATTGCTAGCCAGAACAAAATCGACACTACCGAAAAAATAAGCCCAGAAAGCTTAGATAATTTAAGCGATTCTTTCGAAAATACCCCTCAGTTGGTCATAATTGATGGAGGAAGAGGGCATCTCAATGCAGCATTAGAGGTTTTTTTAAACTTGGGTATAAGTGACATACCGATTTGCTCACTTGCAAAGAGAGATGAAGAAGTGTTTCTTCCAAATGTCCCTGAGCCAATCAATCTTGGTGCGGGTTCGCAGAGTCTATATCTAATACAAAGGATTCGCGATGAGGCACATAGATTTGCCATCACCTACCACCGCAATCGAAGATCAAAATCAGGGCTGAAATCAGAATTAGACCAAGCTCCAGGAATCGGTGCAAAAAGAAAACGCCAGCTTATAAAAAAACTTGGAAGTTTAAGCGGAATACGAAATGCATCAGTTGCGGAAATTGCTGAAGTAGAAGGGATGTCCTACGCATCCGCCGCCAAATTAAAAGAGTTCTTAGGCGGCGGAGCGTAAGTAGAATTAAATTTCTAACTGGTCAGTATCACCCATCTCGATTTGAGCAGCTGATCGCGGTGAAACTTCAAAAAAGCCTGTTTCAGAGCTCGAGTCGATAGATTCATCATTATCGGTAACTAAAGCTTCGTTTTCAGATAACTCATTTTTCAACGTCTGAAGCAGAGTAATAGCAACTTCAATGTATTCCGATGTGAGTGGAACAGACAGATTACGTCCTGCAGCAATCAGTTGGAGTTCATTGCTTGAAGCAATGGGAAATGGATTGGAAATTGCGTCAGGCAAGCTTGATTCAGAAATATTCTGGTTTTTCATAGAATATTCTGGTTTTTTATCTGCTAAGACTGGCCTACCTAAGACACGAATTGCATCAGTAAGGTGTTTTTGGATCAAGGGTGCACGTCGAACGATTTCATCACGTGGAGCCCTCGAAATTTCTTCTAACCCAACAAGCATGCTCATATCGTCAGGGACCTCTCCTTCGAATCGCGTGTAAAGTTGGCGTAACAGCTCTACTCTTTGAAAAGCCTCTGCGCGTGCCTCATGGCCCTCATCGCTGTTGGCAGGATGAATAACTCGTTGAGCTAGAGGTGAAATACGCAATTCACCTCGGCCCTCTATAAGTCCAAAATCGCGCAATGCAGCAACTTTAGCGAACAAAGTTCCACTTCCCTCGGACATGCCAAGCTCCCAGGCAAGGCCTTTTACACTAACAGTACCCTTAAATTTAGATAAAATCCGGCCAGCTATCTCAACTGCGTCGCCAAACCTAATATCGGGATATGAATACGGTCCTAATTTAGCCATTTGCACCCTCCATAAATATGTAAAACAACCGCCGGCTCCCCAACCAGCTCGATTATTATAGCAATTTGCTGCCCATTGTCAACTATATTCTGTGCATATTGCTAAATATTCTTATCTATATATAGATTATTGCTATATAAATTGCTAAATATTCTATATTTACTCTAAATATTCTTCTACTATGGAGCAAATTCATAGGGACACTGTAGAATCTTGAAGAGACTAAGGAGGTCTAAGTCATGTTGAATATTGGTGATCTCGCTCCAGACTTTTCCGGAATGGCAGATAATGGAGAGGAATTTAAACTCAGTTCCTTATTAGGATCTAGGGTTATTCTTTACTTTTACCCCAAGGACAATACTCCTGGATGCACGCAGGAGGCTTGTGATTTTCGAGATCTGTACGATGACTTCTCGAGCCAAAACGCTAAAGTCATTGGTGTCAGCACAGACAGCGTAAAATCGCATCAAAACTTCAAAGCCAAATTTGACCTGCCCTTCCCTTTAATTGCTGACCAAGATCGCCAAATAGTGAATTCCTATGGAGTCTGGGTTGAAAAAAAGAACTACGGCCGGGTTTATATGGGAATAACACGTACCACATTTGTAATTGATGAAACAGGACACATAGCTGAAATATTCGGTAATGTACGAGTTAAAGGCCATGTGGAAAATGTCAGTTCAGTTATAAATAGTAAATAGGAATGCTAAAGCCTTACTCGGATATAAGCCGCTATTTTCTCAAGCTAATACTAGTAGTTACCTTGATACTATTGCCTTTAAATTTGGCAGCTTGCAACAATACCGGATCTTCACAAAAGTCACTGACTATTGCGGTTGCATCTAGTTTGAAACCAGTGATTGAAGATTTCACCTCGCTCTTTCGCAATGACTACCCTGAGGTGCACGTTACTCTTGCAGCAGGTTCATCAGGTGCATTGGCTGAGCAGATTAAAAACGGTGCGCCTTATGATTTATTCATTTCTGCTAATCAGCACTACTCCCAACGGCTAGGAAGTGAAGGAATGCTTGACCCCGCAGATTCCAGAAAACTGGCTCGTGGAAAATTAACAATTATTAGTAAATCTCAGCAGCATACTAAAAACATAAAAGCTATCCTCACCGATCCATCTGTAACCTATATTGGTATCGCAAATCCCAGGCTTGCACCTTATGGTTCTTCGGCAATTAAATTCATGGAATCAGAAGGAGTACTGAATTCCCTTCAAACAAAATTGGTCTATACCGAAAATGTGGCACAAACCCTGCAATTAGTACTTAGCAAAAACGCTGAGTTGGGATTTGTATCAAAATCTCTGGTAGCGTCACAAGGAGTGGAGAATTTCGGCCTCGTCTATGAACTTCCCAGCGACTATAACTCTAATTTGGTTGTTACATCAGGGGCAGTCTTGAAAAAAGATTCGCATCCTATGACATTGAATTATCTTGATATGCTATCTAGTAGCGATTACAAACATATATGGGAAACATTTGAGTACGAAATGCTCGGAAGTTAATATAGAGAGAAATATTGGATTTTGATGCGGTCCGACTAACCATACAGATAAGCGTTGGCAGTACACTAATTGCAGTACTAGTAGGTGTACCTTTTTCGTGGTGGCTTTCAAGAAAGACTAATTGGTTGCGAAATACGATTTCTCAATTAGTTATTTTACCTATGGTTCTCCCCCCTACAGTCCTTGGTTACTACTTACTACAACTCTTTGGTCGGAATTCTTTTATAGGCAACTTATTAGATTCCTTCTTTGGACTGTCTCTTGTTTTCAATTGGGTAGGAGCAGTTATTGCTGCGTTCCTTGTGTCGGCCCCGTTTTTAATAAAAATCGTCCATACAGGAATGGAAAACATTGATCCTAAATTAGCTGAAATTGCTCGAACCACGGGAATGTCTGAATTAAGTATATTTTTTACAGTTATATTGCCTGTATCGTGGAAGTACATCATCGCAGGTGCAGCACTTTGCCTGGCAAGGTCCATGGGTGAATTTGGGGCAACATTAATGGTTGCCGGAAGCATACCTGGTAGGACCAAAACTTTATCTCTCGCAATTTACGATGAAGTTCAGGCAGGGAATATTTCTGAGGCAAATGTGATGGCAATAACACTGTCTTTGCTAGCTTTTGGGTTATTAATAATCTCAACAATTGTTCTTCGAGGAAAACGATCATTATAAATTTAGATGTCTATAGACATCTAAATTTAAGTTAAGCTTACATAAATGAAAATTAATAATAATTATACTGCCGCTATTTTGCTCTTCATATCCTCTACCACTATTGCTATTTTAGGCGCTCTTCTTACTGGCGCAGAATTTAGTCCCATAACTAGGAATATTGAGCATGCTTCAAGTGGTTCTGCCAATTTTTTAAACTCGATAACCAGCTTCCTACCTCTAGGCTTTGCATTCACTGCTGGAATGGTTGCATCCGTTAATCCCTGCGGATTCTCTATGCTCCCTCCCTATCTTGGAATCTTCCTAAGCGACAATAGTAACCTGCAGGCTGATGACAACGCATATCTTCAAACCTTCTTAAAAGCACTTAAAGTCGGCTCTACCGTATCAGTGGCCTTCGTACTGACCTTTACCGTATTTGGCCTGCCAATTGGGTTAGGTGCCAGAGGAATCGTAAGTTACTTTCCCTGGCTCGGACTAATAATAGGGATACTGTTAATTGCCACGGGAGCATATATGGCAAATGGCGGTACGATTTACACAAACTATGCAGCGGTAACCGCAAGGCGCATCATCCTCCCGAATGATAAGCAAAATTACAAAAGCTATTTTCTTTTTGGAATAGCATATGCAACGGCATCACTTAGCTGCACATTACCCATTTTTCTTGCCGTAGTTGGTGGAGTTTTCTCATCCGAGACTATATTCACTGCTGTTATGCAATTCATCCTTTATGGACTTGGAATGGGTTCCATTATTTTAGTACTGACTGTTTCAATTTCATTTTTCAAATCTGCATCTTTTTCCGTATTAACGAAAACATCAAAGTACATTCACCCTGTGAGTTCGGTTTTACTACTTATCTCTGGTTCATTCATCGTCTATTATTGGTTGACGGTTGGTGAAATCATTCTAAAATTCAACTTTAACGACTAAAGGAAGCTATGACATCCTCACGCAAAAATAGCAGCCCAAATTCCCCATCATCTAAGCCACCGAGATCGTTTAACAGGAAATTTCTGTACAGCTCTATTTTGTTCGTTTTTCTCGGGGTAATAGCGTTTATTACATATTCGATACAATCAGAATCTCCCGAGTATGGATTTAAAATACCATTACGCGAAGGGCTTCATTCTCCTCCATATATCTATACCTTAGACATTACTGTAGAAAATCAATTAAAACGAATACCCCCAACTTCAGGCAATCATTTCGAAGCACTAAGCCCTTGGGGGTTTCTAGGTACTCCTGTAGTACCAGAAAACGCAGTACATAATATGGAGCATGGCGGTGTTGTGCTTTGGTATAAGCCGAATAACCCCGCACTAGCAGGCTCTGTTAACCAACTCATCGATCAAATTGGGCGAAAATGCATCGTAGCGGGGTCGTACAAAGATATGTCCTATGAAATTTCTGCAACTGTATGGGGTCGTATTTTACCGTTAGAGAAATTCGATGCTACGCAGTTAAAGGATTTCATAGCTAAATACAGAGGAACCCAGGGTCCAGAAGCTCCTCTATGTAAATCGCAATCTTAAATATTTTGCGCAATCAGATTAATGAGAAACAATCGGCTGAGCAATTATCCATAAGCTCAAAACCGTATAGCCGACCATGAGTACCATCATGGGTACCTGCGATCGTAAAGTTTCTGCTAAAGACCCGAAGGTTTTACTTGCAATAACATGTGAAGAGTAAACTGCTATCACATGTCCAACAACTATAGAACATAATCCAACAGCCCAAGCCAGTTCAGCATCTACAATTGAAATATCTGGCGAATAATTAGCAGTACCAATGATGTTCCAACCCCATCCAAACGGGTCTGAAATTAACGCTATCATCCGCTGTCCTTGGATGAGTAGATAGCTGAAATAGTGAGCAACGTGATAGGCAAATGCTATTGGCATCAACGATATCGAAAATTGCGTAATAAGGTCTGCCAAGGGAGTTTGTACACCTGCCAATCTCCTTCCAACCCAGATAGCTGAAGCGAAAGCGGCACCAAGCAATACAGGAGCAGTAATCAATCCAAACGTCTTAATTCCAGAAAATGCATAAACACCCAACCAAGCAAATGAATCATATGAAACAGCGACAAATTTGGACCATAGGTCAGTTTCAGCAAATCCATCAAACGAGACGGTAGAAAGAAGAAGGATCAAAAATATTCCTTCTGATGGCTTTGATTTTTGTTTGCTTAATAAACCACTACCCCAAACACGAATATTAATAATCGACCGCCGCCTGTATCGGTAATCGACTTCATTATTTACTTCTTGAGAATCAGAAATAGGCAATACTTCAAAAGGAGCTAGCTTTGCAAAAAATTGCATCGTTATTGAAAAAATTTCACAGTTCTTTAGCCAAATGTTGGGCCCAAAGTAAAACATTCCAATTAAAGTGAATAAGGAGTAGAAACAGACTATTACTGACAGAGCAAAAGGGTCACTAACGTTAACCCATACATTCTCAATCCAAGCGAATATAAAAAATGTTAATACTGCCGGATAGCTACCTAATGATTTGGGATAAGCTACATTTCTTGTTAACTTTCTATTTGAAGCAATCTTGTAGGAAAATTCGATTACTTCATACAGGACTACCCATGGGCACAACAACTGCCATATGTTGCCCACAAACCCGCTTATAAATACCATCCCCACCCAAAAAATTATCCATATAAAGGTTGGGGCAATATTTTGATTAGGGTCAGCATTTCCAATAAAGCCTGCTGTGACAACAAGGAAAAACGCAAAAAGTGAAACTATCTGCATTAAGCGAATAAACCAACGGCTCGCGATCAAATTAATTAAAGGCCAATTACTGATATTTTTCCGTGGGTATTTATCAATAAGACCTTTTTGCGTTACCCATGCAACTATAACGAAAGATAATACGACCGTACTCACTGCTCCGAAGATGTACGTTCCAAAAGGTATTGGAAGATCGTAACGCTCCCCAAAACCATGTGCATATGCGGGAGTTGGTAATGCAATGCAAAAAAATATTGAAACAGGCAAAAGTGAAAGTCGAGTCACTTTACCAATACTCACCTAGGTCGAACCTCCAGAATCGCAACCACCTTTTCTTTTTCATTATGGCCATGGTTATCACCTTTAGTATTGGTTGAATGGTTATGGCTACCATGATGCTCTGCAGAAGAATGGGTCACTATTTCAAATCTCCCGGTAGCAGTCGCGGTAAAAATAAAAACTTCAGGCACGTTTGCTTTAACTTCCTTAATCAGATCGTATCCATGAATGTGAAAAATAGTATCTTCATATGAATCAACAAAAATACTTACGGTATCTTCCTCAATTGCAATAAATTCATATGGTTTTTCAAGCGGCTCCTCACTTGAAATAGCTGCTGCAAAAACGAGGATTTCAGGTTCTCTTTCTGGGCCACACGCAACCATAAGTATAGAAAACAAAACTAAAGCTGTAGTGATTAACAACCCCTTCCCTAACTTACTCACCTTTACCTCCTCCGAAATCTTACATAAATTAGCCATATTACAGTTAATGCAATCGAAGTTGCTGATCCTATGACTAACCAGGGGATAGAATTGCCTGATTTGATATCTACGGGCAATATGAAATTAATATTACCCACGTGAGAATTGATATTAAAGAGGAGTTCCCAGGAATTTTGAGTAGGTGGGTGCAAAAGAGCAATGTAATTAGCTTCTTGTGCCGTAAACGTTCTCGTTGCTACGACCGGCCCTAAGCTTAAATTCTCTTGAGCTGCACTTACCGTAATTTGTGGAAAAAACGTTGAGGTTTGATCGTCATAATTTTCAAATAAAATCACGATTTCAAGGTAATTTACTAGAGGCACCACCGTAATAGTTACTTCATACGGACCTTGTTTTCCAGCGAAGAGCAGTTCCTCCAGTTCATGATTTTGACCGTGCGCCGATATAACTGCACTTGGAGTTGCTAGCATAAAAAAAGTAATTAAAAATGCTGTAAAACGAATAATCATCTAGTAATGTTGATTTAATTATATGAAAAAACATCAATGATGATGAGAGGGATTATGTCTAATTTTTGGCTATTCAAAAGTGAACCAAATGCATATTCATTTACTGATCTGATGAACGACGGAATAACCGAATGGGACGGTGTTCGTAATTTCCAAGTACGAAATTGGCTGAGAGATTCAATTAAAACCGGTGATCAAATATTGTTCTGGCACTCAAATACTAATCTTATCGGAGTAGTTGGCACTGCAATCGTTGTAAAAGATGGGTACCCTGATCACACTGCATGGGATCCTTCCTCAGATCATCCTGACTCAAAAAGCTCTCCTGACAAGCCAATCTGGTATATGGTCGATATCAAACCTCAAAAACAATTTAAGCATGTCGTTACTATGAGCACATTGCGCGAGCACCCCAATCTTGTAGATATGATTGTTCTAAGGAAGGGTAATCGGCTTTCAATCACGCCGGTGACTCAATTTGAATTTGATACCGTCGTCGAAATAGCAGAAGGCCTTTAGTTCTGCCTGTATGAAAAAACATTACTCCAGTTTTTTGTACTTCCTCTTTTTTTGCCTGCCATTACTCTGGGTTGGTTGTAACCCAACTCTAGTAGAGCAAAAAAATGATTTTGATTTTAAAGTTATTGAAACTGGGTCTATTTCTAAGCTACGTGTAAAAGCATTTAATGGAGGTATTACAGTTAGACCTAGTAGTGATAGCAAATTGCACCTCAAATCAATTCTTCGCCAGCCAGACCAAATCGATTACACCATTAAAAAAAGCGATACTGAAATACTTATTGAGGCAGAGCAAAATAAAAGAGACGTGCGGCCTATACCAGGTGCAACCTTTGAAATTCAAGTGCCCTATTCAATGCAATTAGACTTAAGTAGTAGTAATGGGTCAATCATTCTTAGTTACTTAGAATCTGATGCGAAAATAAAAACCTCTTATGGGTCAGTTTCCATAAATGAATCTACGGGCTCATACGATATCGAATTAAAAGACGGAAGTATTTATCTTGATAGTGTCCAAGGGGAACTTAAAGTACGAACAAACAAAGGGGACATAGAGCTTAAGAGCCCCATATCTGCAACCTCAATTTACGACTTACAAACAAAAACTGGAGATATTTATCTATCTCTGGCTAACAAAGGGCTTTCAGAGATAAGTATTCAAGCAATTACTAAAAACAGTCCTGTTCGCAATTTTAGTTCCATCATAGACATTGACCCTGATGAACAAAAATTCATCAGCCTCAAAGGCAAGTCAAGCCCCTCGTTAAAAGCCAAATCTAATAATGGATTTATCGAAATTGATTCTTATTAGCTGAAGTGAGGGATTACTTCTTTTGCAAACCGCTCCATAACCTTGGGATCAAATGGTCTAGGGGTCATTAAAATGAAGTGGTTAACACCAATTTCTACCCAGCTATTTAATTTTTCTACCATCTCACTTGGGGATCCAAGAAGCATACTGTCTCTGACCTGATCCTCAGGATTGTCATAAAAATCAGTCTTCTGGGTGGCCAAAGTAGCACCTTTTGCGATCGTCTCATTTACCACTGATTTATCATCGGTGAGATTAATCTGGATCTGGACAGAACGCCTCATTAATGAAAAATCTCGGCCAATAAGATCGCATGCTTTTTTCATGCGCTCCAGGTTGTGTACAGCTTCTTTTAACGGTGCAATTTGGTTGTAATCGTCCGCATGTTTAGCTGCGATTTCTAACGTCCTATCACCTCTTCCGCCAACAATTATCGGCGGGTTGGGCTTCTGTATAGGTTTTGGCATTTGCGGTGCATCAGTAATTGAATAATATTTACCCGAAAATGTAGCAGGCTCATCATGCCAAATTGCCTTAATGACTGATAAGGCTTCGTCCAAGCGATCCACTCTTTCAGCGAATGGAGGGAAGTACATCCCATGAACATCAAACTCATGCTTGACATTACCGCTACCAATACCCATTTCCGCTCGACCTCCCGAGGCATGGTCGATTGTATTTACAATTTTCGCAGTCATCACAGGGTGCCTAAGATTATTATTGATAACAAGCATCCCTAACCTTAAATTTTTTGTATGCCCAGCCATTGCAGCCATCACTGTAAGGCCTTCTAGCCTGGCAGGCGTAGCACCTCGAGCACCATGAATTTGCATGAGGTGATCCGAAGGATAGAACCCGTGAAACCCAAGTTCGTCACAAGTCTGGCAAATTTCCAAGAAATCTTCCCAACCTAATCCGGAACTTCCACCAACGCTAAAGAGAACTTTACTCATCAAAACCTCCGTGAAACATTTTTTATAATCGTTAAAGAAAAGCTTGTCCTACTTTTGACATAAATTTTTCAATAATATTTTGATCAAATGGCCTTGGCGTAGTGAGGATAAAATGATTTACACCTGCAGCTTTCCAGTTACCAACTTGCTCGATGATCTCATCCACATTGCCAATTAGCCGAGAGTCCGCAACGTGCTCTCTCAAATCTTTATATCCTTCGGCTACTTTGTGTGCACCATAATTGAAATTGGCTAAAGCCCTGTCAATAATGTTGTCAGCCTCACTTTTGCTTGTTACAAAATCAAATGGAACTTGAACTGAAAAGCGCATGTTTTCAATGTTTCTATTGATTTTTTGAGCCTCTATTTTAAAAGATTTAATATTTCTCTCCACTTGCCGGAGAGGAGCAATTTGGTCCCAATCATCAGCATGCTTCAAAGCAACTTTCATCGTTCGAGCACTGATTCCGCCAACTATAATCGGTGGGTAAGGTTTCTGCACAGGCTTGGGCATTTGAGGCGCTTCATTAATTTGGTAATACTTACCGTCAAAGCTTGCTGGTTCATCTGTCCATATAGCACGGATAACTTCAAGTGCTTCATCAAGCATCTCTATCCGCTCAGATGGTCGAGGAAACGGAAAACCATGGACTATATGCTCTTGCTCTGACCACCCTGCACCAAGTCCAAACTCGGCCCTACCATTTGAGGCGTGATCTATGGTATTGAAAATCTTTGCAGTCATCACAGGATGGCGAAAGAGATTATTGGCAACCAGAACGCCCATTCTCAATCGTTTGGTATAACCAGAAACTGCCGCCATAGCCGTAAGTGCATCCAAACGATCGGGCGCAGGTCCTTTACCAGGCTGTACTGTCATCAAATGATCAGAAGGGTAAAATGCGAAATAGCCAGAGTCTTCGCAACCCTTGCATACTTGCAAGAAAGATTCCCAACCCAAACCTGAACTACCGCCGATTGAAAAAATTGTTTTGTCCATAAAGCAAATAATAATGCTTAATAATAAAAATAGGCATATTTTTTGATTTTAATGTAGGGTTCAATAAATTACTTTAATGAAATTAGCATAGAGGTACCGAAAATTATGGCGAATACGAAACAACTAGGCCTAGCAATGGTTGGCATAGGTGTAGGTGGAACGGAAATGCTTCCGGCAATGGAGGCAATGCCCGAATTAAAGTTAGTTGCAGGATGCGATATAAACGAGGAAATACTGAATGAATTTAGCGCTCGTTACAACGCAAAAGGGTACGGCGATTACGATCAAATGCTTGCTGATCCCGAGGTCGAAGCCGTCTGGGTGTCTACTCCCAATCGCTTCCATGCCGAACATTCAATAAGAGCAATGGAGGCAGGGAAACATGTTGTAGTAGAAAAACCAATGGCATTAAACATAGAAGATGCCAAGAAAATGGTAGAAACTGCCAACCGAACAGGAGTGAAATTCCTCGCAGGTCATACTAGGTCATTCACACCTCCAGTTAGAACAATGTGGAAAATCATTCAATCAGGTGAAATAGGGAAAGTTAGGGCGATCAATACTTTTGCATATACTGATTGGATGCTACGCCCTCGTACATGGGAAGAGTTAGACATGGACCAAGGCGGAGGATTACCAATGCGTCAGCTTCCCCACCAGATTGACAGCGTAAGACTACTGGGAGGAGGGATGGTCAAAAGCGTTAGAGGCTCTACTGGGCAATGGATGCCTGAGCGACCAATCCCTGGGTACTACACTGCATTCCTGGAATTTGAAGACGGAACCACTTCTTTGGTTTGCCATAACGGATACGGCTATGTAATGGGCGCTGAGTTTGTGACTTGGGGCCATGATCGCCAGCGGTATACTTCTGACGAGCGAGTTGAGGTTCGAAGGCAAATGCGTGAGGGAATTAGAGATGAAGGTGCAGACAAACAGGCCCTTCGTATTGGGGGGATGCAAGAGAGAGAGATATTCAAAGCAGAAAATGATGAGGTTTGGGTACCAGAAGATTTAGGCCTATTACTTGTAAGTTGCGAAAGAGGAGATATCCGACATGGACCTTCAGGATTAATACTCTACAACGACACTGGGACTCACAATATCGATCTGCAAATTGATCGTGATATGGGACCTGGGTATCGTAGGGCAGAACTTGAAGAATTATATGATGCGGTCGTAGAAGATCGTCCTATTTTCCACACTGGAGAATGGGGGTTAGCTACATTAGAAGTAGTTTTAGGCATAATCCAATCCGGGCAAGACCACAAAGAAATTCAAATGCAATACCAAGTACCAGTTCACGAGAGGTATGGGGAAGCTAGGAATTTCTCACCAGTATCACTATAGAATTTTTGTAAAAGGGAGCCAACTATGACAAGCGAAATTAAACCTTTAAAACTTGGGGTAATAGGGGTAGGTGTAGGCGCAGCAGAAATGCTACCTCCAATGGAGCGTGCTTCGTATATTGAGTTATTTGCAGGTGCTGACATTGACCCTGATGTCAGAGAGCGATTTAAATCTAGGTACCCAAACGCAAGGGTCTACGCCAGCGCAGAAGAACTAGTATCTGACCCTGATGTTGAGGCAGTCTGGATTTCAACCCCCAACCGCTTTCATGCCCCGATGACCATATTAGCTGCCAATCATGGAAAGCATGTCGTCGTAGAAAAACCAATGGCGCTTGATATGAAGCAAGCTGAAGAAATGGTTGAGGCCTGTGAGAAAAACGGAGTGAAACTAGTTGCGGGTCATACTCAAAGCTTTCAACCTCATGTTCGGCTAATGAGGCAGATTGTTGCCTCGGGTGAGTTGGGCCAGCTTGGTGCAGTAAACGCTATTGCATATACCGACTGGGTAATTCGACCACGTACCGCAGATGAACTCGACCCCAATCAGGGAGGAGGGCTGGTCTATCGGCAGACACCTCACCAAATAGATAGCATTCGATTAATTGGCGGAGGTAAAGTTCGAAGTGTACGAGGCGCATACGGGCAATGGATGAAGTACCGCTCTATCCCAGGTTATTATTCTGTTTTCCTTGAATTTGAAAACGGCGTTACTGGAGTAGCAATCCACAATGGATATGGATATTTCGTTGCTTCAGAATTAGTGCCATGGGGCGATGCCAACACTAGGTATACACCTACAGAACGAAATGAAATACGTAAAGCAATGGCTGCAGGTACTAGGCCTGAAGATGCTGAAAAACTCTCACTACGAATTGGCGGTGAAGCCGAGCAAGCAATCTTCCGCAGCGCAAGAGGCCCAGAAAACTGGAAGCCTAATGATCTTGGTATCGTCATAGTAAGCTGTGAATTCGGAGAACTGCGTCAAGGCCCTGAAGGTCTTTATAAGTACACAGATGATGGGTTAGTAGAATTAATGGTTGATTCAGACCCCCTACACCGTGATCAAGAATTAGAAGAACTTTATAATGCGGTACGACTTGGTCGGCCAGTCTTCCATAGTGGAGCATGGGGCATGGCTACTCTCGAGGTTGGTCTTGCTATAAATGAGTCTACCAAAACACATAAGGATATTGTTCTATCACATCAGATAGAAATGCCTTCTGAATATGACCAAGAATACAAAGTCGAAGTGCTATCGGAAAAAAGGATCTATTGATCTAGGTCTTTAAGAAAGGATTACTTATGACTATAGCTGTTTCACATGGTGGTGGCTCTAATATAATTGAATCTTCAAATCTCTCCTCTGAATTACTGGTTGGATCAATTGATGGAGTTATTCGACTGGCAAAAAGAGGCTCAGATTGGATAGTTAGCGAAAAAACACTTGAGGGTAATCATGTTCACGCTTTAGTTCAAGAGCCCCAAAGTGGAATATGGTTCTGCGGGGTCGAAAAAGGTGGGATATTTGCAAGTGAGGACGATGGTCATACATGGATTAAACGTGATGTTGGCTTAGCACATACCAATGTCTACAGCCTTTCCGTGTCTGCAAAAAATGGCAAAACTTATATTTACGCTGGAACAGAACCCGCCCATCTATTTGTAAGTGACGACCTAGGGCTTACATGGATTGAAAAGCCTGCGTTACATGGCCAAGAAACAGATGCATGGAAATTTCCTGCACCTCCCCATGTTGCACACCTGAAACATATTAGCTTCCACCCTGCGAATCCTGCGATTATTTTCGCAAGCATCGAACAGGGAGGATTGTATCGTTCAGATGATGGTGGTGATTCTTTCGAAGAAATCAAGGGAATGTATAACGACGTCCATCGCTTGATTACAAATCCAGATGATCCTTCCCGAATGTTTGTTACAGGGGGAGAAGGGCTATGGCTTTCAAAAGATACTGGTCTTAGCTGGGAAAATATATTCAGCCGAGGGAGTGAATATGGGGGGTACCCAGACCAACTTGTTTTTCAACCAAGTAATCCAAGCTGCATGATCGTCACTGCAGGGCAAAAAAGCCCAGGCCAATGGCATCGCGAAGGAACGGCTGAAACAAGAATTTCTCGAAGTACTGACGCAGGAGAAACTTGGGAAGTAATTTTAAATGGGCTTAATGACAAGCTAACTCCTAGCATTGAGGCAATGACTTTAGAGGAATCTAATGGAGTAGTACAAATTTTTGCAGCAACATCTCACGGAGAGCTATTATGGTCTGAGGACGCGGGAGAATCTTGGAATTCATCTGCCAACGCTTTCCCTCCTGTATCAAAAGGCAATCATTACGAGGCTTTCCAAAGGGATGTTCGCCATTCTTAACAAATAAAAACTTATGACAAACGAAGAACTATTAATCACAGTAGTGCGCCTTTTAGGCGCACTATTCGTTTTGAAATGGGCAATAGTTGGCTCAATAATAGCTATTGCCGTAGATTTCTCAGATTTGTTTGTAATGAATTTGGTAGATCTTGGAGGAGTACGAAACTACCAAGCGTTAGATAAATGGTTAGACCTAAGCTACATGGTGACGTTTCTGTATGTGGCAATGAAGTGGAATAGTAGGCTTGCGCGCTTAAGCTTAGGCTTATTTACTTTTCGCATTTGTGGATTATTACTGTTTGAAATAACGGGAAATCGATGGATATTACTTGCTTTCCCTAATTTTTTTGAATTTTATTTCGTAATAGCTGCAATCGTCTGGAAAAAAGAACGGCTCCAATTCAACAGCAAATTAATCAAAGGATTTATGTTAATGCTGTTTCTTTTAAAAATGTTGCAAGAATTCGTCTTGCATGGTGGGCGGTGGCTTGATAACTACAGAGCAACCGAAGTAGTCATAAATTTATGGCAAATCGCTACAAAATCACTCATGCCTTAAGCAAGTTTAGAAGTTGCTCATGCAACAAACTATTTGATGACAATGAGCTGCCTGTATGAATAGATACCTCACCTGCAAGATCAGAATATTTTCCGCCTGCTTCTTGGATGATTGGTAGTAATGGTGCTGTATCCCACACATTCATTATCGGATCAATCATTGCGTCAAGCCGGCCTGTTGCCACTAAATAATGCCCATAACAGTCTGACCAGCCACGATACTGCTTAATTAGCTTCATTATCTCGGAAAAATTAGCATACATCCCTAATGATCGGAAATCTAAAATATCCGTAGAAGACAACGTGGCATCAGAGAGAGACGCTGTTTGTGATACTCGTGCAGGCGATGTTTCAAAAGAATTATTCAACCCGTCAACTCCAATAGCAAATTTTGCTCCTTCGTCCTTTGCGGCAAAAATAATTTCTTTCAATGCTGGGAAATAAATAACACCTATTTGCGGTTCATTGTCTTTTTCTATACCTATCATTGTGCCGAATAATGGAACCCCACGGACAAAAGATTCCGTGCCATCAACAGGGTCAAGGTACCATTTGTATCCTGTAATCCCTGTTTTTTCACCGTATTCCTCACCCAAAACAGCATCATCAGGGCATTCAGAAAGTAATCTATCCCTGATCATTTCTTCAGCTTCACGGTCGGCCCTAGTTACAGGAGTCCTATCCTCCTTAAACTCAAGGCCAATTTCTGTTGACTTAAAATATGCCATTGAATGCCTACCAGCTTCCAATGCCAGCCGAATTGCGAAGTTCAATCTTTCAGTAATTTCGTTCATTTGGTCTTAGTCTACGCTTATATTCTCTAACAATAGTACCTTAATATTAACTTTTTCCTTGCTGCTTGCATCATGTAAGCATAATATTGTCCTAATCCAACTGCAGGGTTTACTGAACTACAATCATGTAGAAGTGAGCTGCTGCGTCTACTTGAAAGGCACATCATGCATGACGATCCATGGGAGCACGGTCATTACGGGGAAATAGATGAAATTGTATTCGGTTCCATCGCAGACGATGGATTTCCAATAAACCCTGACTGGCTTCGACTAACCAGTGTAGGCATAGATATAGGCTCTTCTACGTCCCACCTCATGTTTTCCAAATTAGTTATGAGACGCAGAAGCACTGAAATGTCGAGTGAATTTGAAGTTGTATTCCGTGAAATCGTTTACAAATCCCCTATTCTCCTCACTCCTTATTCAGATCCGGACACGATAGATACTGAAACATTAGGGAATTTCGTTACTACGAGTTATGCAGAAGCTGAATTAGAACCAGATGACATTGACACTGGGGCAGTAATTTGTACGGGGGAAGCTGTTCGTAAGCATAATTCCGAGGCAATAATTCGAATGCTTGCTGCTGCCGGTGGAAGATTCGTATGTGCTACAGCAGGACCAAACCTTGAAGGAATACTCGGAGCACACGGTTCCGGTGCAGCTGCCCGATCATTGAAAATTCGCGCTGGAATGAATGTTGATATGGGTGGGGGTACTTCCAAAATAGCAATTGTGAAAGATGGAAAAGTGGCAGAGACCATGGCAATTAATGTCGGTGCTCGGCTTATAGCTTGGGACAGTGACAATATCGTTGAGAGGATTGAAGAAGCTGGTCGAGTAGTCGCCGAAAATGTAGGTGTAACTGTAAAAATTGGCCAAAAAATAGAAGACGACGACAAAGCGAAAGTCGCTGAAAAACTTGCGGATATTCTGTTTGAAGCGTTAGCACGAGAGTCGTATTCGCCTTTGGCTTCTGACCTAGTGATATCCGGACCTTTAGAAATAAAAGACCCTCTCGATGAAATAGGCTTCTCAGGTGGTGTTGCTGAGTATGTATACGACTATGACACTGAAGACTATGGAGATATGGGTCCTCTTCTCGGCGCAGCCGTGCGCAGTAGATTGCCGAAATTAGGAGTTCCTTTAGCTGGAAGTTCTGAGCGAATCCGCGCAACGGTAATCGGCGCATCTCAATACACCGTCCAAGTGTCTTCCAGTACTGTTTTTGTTTCAAACAGCGAGCTTTTGCCTCACTTAGATCTTCAGGTTGTTCCAGGGTATTTACCTGACGATCCCAACGATTTAACAAGAGAGGCAGTAGAACAAGCGCTTGCTGAGAGCTTCGAAAGATTGGACATAGCACGTCAAGAAATAGCCAAGCCCATAGCAATAGCTCTCCTTGGCCCAGTAATACCAACATACGATTCGATCAAAGCCATATGTGATGGCATAGCAACCGCACTGGAGCCTATGAAAGAATTCCCTTGGACTATTGTCCTTAGTGCAGATGTTGCAGGCTTAGTAGGTTCTATGTTGAAAAATGAACATAAAGTCGAGCAAGATGTCATAGTAGTTGATGGAATAAACGTAGGCGAATTTAATTTCATTGACTTAGGGGAGCAACTTGAATCCGTCGAAGCTATTCCAGTTGTGGTTAAGTCCCTTGTATTCGAAGGGTAATTGAAATTGACGCGTAATACTTATTGGGCAAAGGGCTTCTTTACTAATTGAGGAAGAAATCCCCTCTTATTAGGACGTCAAAACCGTTTTACGGATGGTGGATAGTTCTATCCACCATTGCCTTTCACGGGCTATCTGGAGCAGCATTCGGGTTTACCTTCGGGCAGTATTTGCTCCAAATAGAACGTCAATTCGGCTGGAGTAAATTTGCAATTTCTAGTGCATTTTCTGTATCGCAACTTGCCGCTGGAATATTAAGCCCTATCCATGGTTGGCTCTTAGATAAATTTAGCCCAAAGATCGTGACGCAAGCCGGGATTCTTTTATTTGGAGGAGGGTTTCTAATTCTACCTCTAGCGAATAATTTCACCTCGTTCTTTGCAATAATTTTCATCATGTCTATAGGTACGAACCTTGCGGGGTGGCTTACCTTGACTACCGTAATAACACGATGGTTCCAAAAAAGCAGAGCGTTAGCTCTTGGCCTTAGTTCAACTGGGATAGGGCTGGCTGGGGTTCTTTCACCTATCATTGCCTGGTCATTAGTAACTCATGGTTGGAGACCTACTGCATTTGGCACTGGTGTCGCAGTATTGATAATAGGGCTGCCTCTAGCCCATCTTTTGCGAGGATTCCCAGAAGATCATGGGATGAAACCTGATGGGATTTTACTTAGTGAGGATCTTTCGACAGATAATATAAGCAATGAGGAATTTGACTCAGATTTCCTCGTTTCCGAAGCTCTAAGGGATAGAAGCTTCTGGTTCATATCTCTCGGTCATGGAATAGCATTAATCTCAGTATTTGTAATGCTCGTGCACTTCGTCCCATTTCTTGTTCAAAATCACGGATGGCAAGAGACTTCAGCTCAAGCCATGCTCACAGTTGTTACGGTAACAAGTATCATAGGGCAAATCGGTGGAGGTTTTTTAGGAGACAGATATAGCAAAACACGTATAGCAGGATTATGCATGCTCGGACATGGAGTTGCTATGCTAACGCTGGCCTTCGCATCAAGTGGGATAGTAATTGCTATCGCTGCTCTACTACACGGACTGTCTTGGGGAACCAGAGGTCCACTAATGATGGCAATGAGAGCTGATTTCTATGGAAGGAAGCATTTTGGGAAAATTGCAGGGTATTCAAACATAATGGTAATGTTCGGTCCATTAATTGGACCAATATTCGCTGGGGCCATTAGTGATCAATATGGAGATTACAAAATAGCGTTTTTGACAACCGGAATAGTAATAGGTATTAGTTCTATTTTCTTCTTCCTAGCAAAAAAGCCTACCAAACCCACTCGAAGCTTTAAATTGCCTTCAAACTATTGATGGGCTGGAGGCCATCAATTGCTATCATCCACTCAGCAGAGCCGTTGCTTTGTACAAATACTTCACCACCATGGGTTCCTGCAAAAACAGATCCTTCAGGATCTACAGCTAGTGCATCAACTGCCTCAGTAAGGCCATTAGCCATAATTGATTCCCATTTTTCACCATTGGTACTTCTGTACACTCGCGCATTCGCACCTTCAGGTCTAGTTCTCCAATTACGTGGACGTCCCGCAGTAGCCGAAGCGTAAATACATTCAGGCTTAGAAGGGTCGTTAGTAATGGCAATAGTATATAAGTCACCTAGGCCATCAGAAGAAGATTCCCATGATGTTGCAGCGTCATTTGAGCGAAAGAATCCCACTCCAGTAACTGCATAAATATGATCAGAATTTCCTGGTGCTGCCACTAACCCATGGATGTCAGGATGCATGTTTTCTCTAGCCTCGCTCCATGTTTGCCCTCCATCAAAGCTGGCCATTACACCTCCTACTTCTACGCCCACATATATATGTGCAGGATCAGTAGGAGATATCACTATTGAGCGAATATTAGGAAGATGCGGTGATACCGGAAAACTCCATGACCAAACAGTTGGCAATTCACGAAAACTTGTTAATTCTGTGTACTTATTTTCACCCGGAAGTTTACGGTATACATAGGCGCCGTCTGTCCCAACGTACACTGTTCCTTCAGATGAAATAGCAACGCAACGTGCGTCTACATCGGATAATGCGTTCGTCCATGTAACCCAATTGTCATTGCTTTCAAATACACCACGCTCAGTTGCTACAATTGTGGTACCTTCAAATTGGCTGATGTCGTCAATCCGAATACCTTCTAAAGCCTTAGTTGCTAATGCCCACTCGTTACCATAACGTTCTATGCAGACTATCCCGTCGTTAGTGCCAATTGCTAACATACATCACCTCATGGTCTTGAGTCCGGCAACTATAGCATGATGTTGCCTATTGTGCTTTACTACACCCGTCATAAAAGCAACACATTAAGGAGGTTGCATCTTGTCAGAGCAAAATAAAATTATCATTCGAAAACTTTACGATAATGCCTACAATCATGGCCTAATTGGCATTATCGATGAGATGGATTCTCCAGAAGTAGAGTTGCACATCGCTGGCATACCAGAAGACCCTTTTGGCCCA